>DASTKA010000029.1:0-3063 GCA_035716165.1 Mycobacterium sp.
TCGGTGATCCGCGCGGTGATCCACAGCATCAGCGCATTGACGACGACATGGAACAGGCCGAGCGTCAGGATGTACAGCGGGATCGACAAGATCTGAACGATCGGCTTGATGAACGCGTTGACGAGGCCGAAGATCACCGCGACGACGAAGATGATGCCGACCCGCTCGAGCTTCGTGTCGCCACCCACGAAGGTCAGTCCGTGCACGAAGAGGGTGACGATCCACAACGCCAAGCCGGTCAAAGCGGCGCGCAACAGAAAAGGGCCCATGCGCAGGAATCCTGCCAGGCTCCCGCCCGGAAGGCGGCTAGTTCAGGTTGTAGAAGCGTTGCGCGTTCAAGCCACCGATCTTTTCGCGCGAGTCCTCGGTCAGGTCGGTTCGCGTGCGCAGGTGCTTAGTGCTTTCCGGCCACTCACCGTCCCAGTGCGGGTAGTCGCTGGCGAACATGATGAAATCGTCGCCCAGCACGTCGATCACGCCGGGCAGGATCGGTTCTTCCGGCTCGCACGTCACCCAGATGTTGCCGGCGGCGAGATAGTCGTGCGGATCGCGACGCCAACCGCGCTCCACCCAGTCGCCGCGCTTCTCGTAATGCTCGTGCAGCCGATCCATGAAAAACGGCACCCAGCCCGCGCCGGCCTCGAGGAACGCGACCCGCAACTCCGGGTGGCGCTCGAAGACGCCGCCGGTGACCATTGCGGTCATCGCCGTCATCTGGTCGAACGGAAAGCTGATGCAGTGCACCTGGATGTAGTTCGTGAAGCGGTCCACACCGATCTTGGGCAGGTGAACGCCCGGGGCGCCGTGCACGCCTAACGGCATGCCGAGTTCGACCGCGGCGGCATAGAACGGGTCGAGGTCGGGGTGGTCGAGGTTGCGGCTCTTGAGCGCCGGCGGCACCAAAATCGCAATCAGCCCAAGCTCTTTGGCTTCGGTCATGACGTCGATGGCCGCCTGGCCGTGCTCGATCGGTGTCACGGCCACGCCGCGCAACCGCCCGCCCGCTGAGGCGCAGTAGTCCGCGATCCACTGGTTGTACAGGCGCGAGAATCCCGCGGCGAACTCGGGATCCTCGAGGCTGGGCGCGGCCAGCCCCATGCTCGGATACAGCACCATCGTGTCGATGTGATCGCGATCCGCGTCGCCCAGCACGCCCTCGGGCGTACGGCAGTTGATGTCGGGGGCCTTGCTGATCCCATGCTCGGGCGGGCAACCCGCACCCGGGCCCGTGTCCTCGGGATAGTTGCGGCCTTCAAGCGTCAACCCCGGCCGCCCGTCGGTGCTGAACTTGACGTACTCCGGCCATCGTTTGATCGCTTCGATTGCCAGCGAGGAATTCTCGGCCACGTGTCCGTCCGCATCGATGATCCGCATATCCAGAACGTACCCTCGGACTCCGCGCGGTGAAACAGGTCGCGCCAACGCGCCGGGTAGGCCACGATGCTGACGTGACCACACAGCGGTTGACCGCCGATCAGCGAAACTCCTTCATCGCGGCGCTACTGGGCTGGACGATGGACGCCTTCGATTACTTCATCGTGGTGCTCGTCTACGCCGACATCGCGAAGACCTTCCATATCAGCAAGGCCGAGGTCGCATTCGTCACCACGGCCACCCTCATCATGCGGCCCGTCGGCGCATTGCTGTTCGGGCTGTGGGCCGACCGCGTCGGCAGGCGGCTGCCGCTGATCGTCGACGTCATGTTCTATTCCGTGGTGGGCTTCCTGTGCGCGTTCGCGCCCAACTTCACCGTGCTGGTCATCCTGCGCCTGCTGTACGGCATCGGGATGGGCGGCGAATGGGGGCTGGGCGCCGCGCTTGCCATGGAGAAGGTTCCGGTGGAGCGCCGCGGGTTCTTCTCCGGACTGCTGCAGGAGGGCTACGCATTCGGCTACCTGCTGGCCAGCGTCGCCTCCCTGGTGGTGATCGATTGGCTGGGGTTGTCGTGGCGGTGGCTTTTCGGTCTGAGCATCGTCCCCGCGTTGATCAGCCTGGTCATCCGCTATCGGGTGGAGGAGTCCGAGGTGTGGGAGGCCGCGCAGGACCAGATGAAGCTCACCAGCACCCGCATCCGCGACGTGCTGCGCAGCGGCGCGATCATCCGGCGGTTCATCTACCTGGCGTTGCTGATGACGGCCTTCAACTGGATGAGCCACGGCACGCAGGACGTCTACCCGACGTTCCTGGGGGCGCACGCCAACCAGGGCGCCGGTCTGGCCAGCACGACGGTCAAGTGGATCGTGGTGGTCTACAACGTCGGCGCCATCATCGGCGGCCTGGTCTTCGGCACGCTGTCGCAGCGGTTCAGCCGGCGCTACACCGTCGTCTTCTGTGCGATCCTGGCGCTGCCGATCGTGCCGTTGTTCGCGTACTCGCGTAGCGCGGCGATGCTGTGCCTGGGCTCGTTCCTGATGCAGCTGTTCGTGCAGGGCGCGTGGGGTGTGATTCCGGCCCACCTCACCGAGATGTCCCCCGACGCCATCCGCGGCCTCTACCCCGGCGTGACCTACCAGCTCGGGAACCTGCTGGCGGCCTTCAATCTACCGATCCAGGAACGCCTCGCCGAATCCCACGGCTACCCGTTTGCGTTGGCGGCGACGATCGTGCCGGTGCTGATCGCGGTCGCGGTGCTGACGCTGATCGGTAAGGACGCCACGGGAATCCGGTTCGGCACGACCGAAAGCGCCTTCCTGGCAAGCGAAGTGACGTGACGCTATTCGGTGCCGCCCAGTAGGCGCCGCAGCAGGTGCATGGCCACGGTGGTGGAGCGCTCCCGGATATCGGAGCGGTTGCCCGGAAGTCGCAGTGTGCGGGTATCGGTTCGGCCGTCGGCCTTGACGCTGAAACAGACTGTGCCGACCGGCTTTTCCTCCGTACCCCCACCGGGGCCGGCGATCCCGGTGATCGCGACCGCGGTGTCGGCGCCGAAGCGCTGCAGCGCGCCCGCGGCCATCGCCTCGGCCACCGGTTCGGACACCGCGCCGTGCGCCTCGATCAGCGCGGGGTCGACGCCGAGCAACTCCGCCTTGGCCTCGTTGGAATAGGACACGACACCACCGGCCA
>DASTKA010000030.1:0-9792 GCA_035716165.1 Mycobacterium sp.
TCCGGCCGATCCTGGGCGGCCGCATGCATACCCAGTATCCGGACAACCCGACCAAGCGGTTCTACACCTACCGCAACCGCGGCTACCTGCTGTCACAGCCCGGCCTGCGCAAGCTGCTGGTGCAGGAATGGGTCCGGTTCGGCTGGTTCTTCCTGGTGACCCGCCGCGACCCGCGCGGTCTGGCCGAATGGATTCGCTTGCGCCGCTTGGGGCGTCGCGAGCAGTTTGGGAAGCCGGGAGAGGAGCGGCGCATATGACTCGCGCCGGCGACGATGCAGAGCGCAAAGGCGATGCGGGGGCACCTCCCGCTTGCGGGGGAGAGGAGTGGCGCACATGACCTTCGTCGACGCGGCGGCACAGTCGCGCACATTTACCCGGGCCCGCGGCGATCTCGTCGCCGGCTTCCGTCGTCACGAGCTCTGGCTGCACCTGGGCTGGCAGGACATCAAGCAGCGCTATCGCCGCTCGGTGCTGGGCCCCTTCTGGATCACCATCGCGACCGGAACAACCGCCGTCGCGATGGGCGGCCTGTACTCCAAGCTGTTCCATCTCGAGCTGTCGCTGCATCTGCCGTATGTGACGCTGGGGCTGATCATCTGGAATCTGATCAACGCGGCCATTCTGGAGGGCGCCGACGTCTTCGTCGCCAACGAGGGCCTGATCAAGCAGCTGCCGACGCCGCTGAGCGTGCACGTCTACCGGCTGGTGTGGCGGCAGATGATCCTGTTCGCGCACAACATCGTCATCTACGTCGTCATCGCGATGATCTTCCCCAAACCGTGGTCGTGGGCCGACCTTTCGGTGATCCCCGCCCTGGCGCTGATCGTGCTCAACTGCGTCTGGGTTTCACTGTGTTTCGGCATCCTGGCCACCCGCTACCGTGACATCGGCCCGCTGCTCTTCTCGATCGTGCAGCTGCTGTTCTTCATGACGCCGATCATCTGGAACGACGACACCCTGCGACAGCAGGGCGCCGGGCGCTGGTCGAAGATCGTGGAACTCAACCCGCTGTTGCACTACCTCGACATCGTGCGCGCCCCGCTGCTGGGCTCGCATCAGGAACTGCGGCACTGGGCCGTGGTGCTGGTGCTGACGGCCGTCGGCTGGATCCTGGCCGCATTCGCGATGCGCCAGTACCGCGCCCGGGTGCCCTACTGGGTGTAGCGGGTTGGGCCTCCCGTGCCGGCTCGCTTGCCGCCGGCTCGTTTCGGGTGGACAGTCGTCCTCACACCTCGAGCGATGGAGGGTGCCGATGGAAATCGTGCCATTGGCTCGTGGTTTCGCCGCGGAACTGCGCGGGGTGACCATTCAGGACGTTGCGGCAAGCGAGGCCGCATATGCCACGGTGCGCGCGGCGTTCGAGGAGCATTCGGTCCTGGTCCTTCGTGGCCAGGACGTCACCGATGACGCACAGCTTGCTTTCTCGCGCCGCTTCGGCCCGCTCGAGGTGACCAAGATCGGGTCGCTGGGCTACCGCACCAACCTCGTGGTTCTCAAGACCCTCGACGAGAAGGGCGACGTGGTGCCGGAGGATCACCGGCTCGCCCTGGAGAACAAAGCGAACCAGCTCTGGCACACCGACAGTTCGTTCAAATCGGTGCCGGCGCTCGCCTCGGTGCTGTCGTCGCGCATCGTTCCGGCCCGGGGCGGCGAGACCGAGTATGTGTCCACCCGGCTTGCGTTCGAGCGCCTCGATCCGGCATTGCAACGGCGGCTGGAAGAGTCCTTCGCCTGGCACGAATACGCCTATTCGAGAAGCAAGATCGCGCCCGACCTGGCCGGCCCGGCGGAGCGGGCGGCACTGCCGCCCCAATGCTGGCGCCTTGTGTGGCAGAACCCGGTCAATGGCCGCAAGGCGTTGTACATGGCCTCGCACACCTACGCGATCGAGGGCATGGAGCCCGAAGCGGCGCAAGCGTTACTTGGCGAGCTGACCCGGGCCGCGACCGCTCCCGGTGCGAGCTATCTGCACTCATGGCGTGAGGGCGACGTGGTGATGTGGGACAACCGCGCGGTCATGCATCGCGGCCGACCCTGGCCGGCCGGAGAGCCGCGCCACATGGTGCGCAGCACCATTTCGGCGACGGCCGGAGACGGGCTCGACGCGATGTATGCACCGACGCGCCGCGCCGCGACATCGCGGCGCGGGTGATGAGGAGCCGTGCGACCAGATGACGGTGGCGGGGCGACTCGTCGTGGTGTCACACTGGAACGCCACCTGAGCACCCGGGCGAAAGGTCCTTCGACGTGAGCAAAAAGGTCCCATCGGCAGCGGAGGCCGCGCGGAACAACCTCGAAGCGGAACTGGACCGGCTACGGCAACGGCGTGAGCGCCTTGAGGCGGAGGTCAAGAACGACCGCGGGATGGTAGGCGATCACGGTGATGCGGCCGAGGCGATCCAGCGCGCCGAGGAACTGGTCGTCCTCACCGATCGGATCAACGAGTTGGACCGGCGCCTGCGGGCCGGACCGTCGGAGGCCGACGCGTCGGAGTCGCTGCCCGGCGGCACCGAGGTGACGCTGCGATTCGCCGACGGTGAAGTGGTCACGATGCACGTGATCTCCATCGTCGAGGAAACACCCGTCGGCCGGGAAGCAGAGACACTGACAGCGCGCAGTCCCCTCGCCCAGGCCCTGGCCGGGCGCAAAGCCGGCGACACAGTGACCTACTCGACGCCGCAGGGCGAGAAACAGGTCGAGTTGATCTCGGTCAAGCTGCCCCGCTGAGGCTTCCCGGGGAGTGCCCGGCGGGCCGTTAGACTCCCCCCGATGGTCGCCCCACTACCCGATTCCGCGTCCGAGGACTCCTTGGCGCGCCCGCACCTGAGCCTGACGACACAGGTCATTCGATTCGTCGTCACCGGCGGCATGGCGGGGATCGTCGATTTCGGGCTCTACTTGCTGCTGTGGAAGGTCGTCGGCGTACAGGTTGACCTGTCGAAGGCCACCAGCTTCATCGTCGGCACCATCACCGCCTACCTGATCAACCGCCGCTGGACCTTCCAGGCAACCCCCAGCACCGCCCGGTTCGTCGCGGTCATGGTTCTCTACGCCGTCACGTTCGCCGTTCAGGTCGGCCTCAACCATCTGTGCCTGGCGTTTCTGCACTACCGGGGGTGGGCGCCCCTGGTCGCGTTCGTGATCGCGCAGGGCACCGCGACGGTGATCAACTTCGTCGTGCAGCGGGCCGTAATCTTCCGCATCCGCTGAGCCGCCATCGGCAGGCGGTACCCTCTTTGACGATGTTTCCCATGTTTCCCGGGACCCAGACGCCAAAGCGGCTGACCGGTTGGAGCCGCACGGCGCCGTCGGTCGCGCAGGTGCTCTCCACCCCGGACCCTGAGGTGATCGCCAAGGCGGTTGCCCATGCCGCCGACGCCCGGGGCCGGGGCGTGATCGCCCGCGGCCTCGGCCGGTCCTACGGCGACAACGCCCAAAACGGCGGCGGGCTGGTCGTCGACATGACGGCACTGAATCGCATTCATTCGATCGACGCCGACACCCACGTCGCCGACCTCGACGCCGGCGTCAACCTCGACCAGTTGATGCGGGCGGCGCTGCCGTTCGGGCTGTGGGTGCCGGTGCTGCCCGGCACCCGCCAGGTCACCATCGGCGGCGCGATCGGCTCCGACATCCACGGCAAGAACCACCACAGCGCGGGCAGCTTCGGCAATCACGTTCGGTCGATGGAGCTACTGACGGCGGACGGCCAGGTTCGCCATCTCACCCCGGACGGCGAAACGGCCGAGCTGTTCTGGGCCACCGTCGGTGGTAATGGCCTGACCGGGATCGTGTTGCGCGCGACGATCGAGATGACACCGACGGAGACGGCGTACTTCATTGCCGACGGCGACGTCACGCACACCCTGGACGAGACGATCGCGTTCCACAGCGACGGCAGCGAGGCCAACTACACCTACTCGTCGGCCTGGTTCGATGCGATCAGCGCGCCACCGAAACTGGGACGCGCCGCGATTTCGCGAGGATCGCTGGCAACGGTCGACCAGCTGCCGAAGAAGTTACAGAAGAACCCATTGAAATTCGATGCACCCCAACTGCTTACATTCCCCGACATCTTCCCCAACGGACTGGCCAACAAATACACCTTCGGCCCCATCGGCGAGTTGTGGTACCGGAAGTCCGGCAGCTATCGCGGCAAGGCGCAGAACCTGACGCAGTTCTATCACCCGCTGGACATGTTCGGCGAGTGGAACAGAGCGTATGGCTCAGCGGGTTTCGGCCAGTACCAATTCGTGGTGCCCACAGAGGCGGTGGATGAATTCAAGGGCATCATCTACGACATTCAGCGCTCCGGCCACTACTCATTTCTCAACGTGTTCAAGTTGTTCGGTCCGGGAAACCAAGCGCCGCTGAGCTTCCCGATCCCGGGCTGGAATGTCTGTGTCGACTTTCCGATCAAGCCGGGGCTCAACGAGTTCCTCAACGAACTCGACCGTAGAGTGCTGGAATTCGGTGGCCGGCTCTACACCGGCAAGGACAACAGGACCACCGCCGAAACCTTCCACGCCATGTATCCGCGCATCGACGAATGGATCGCCGTGCGACGCAAGGTAGATCCGACAGGGGTGTTCGCCTCCGACATGGCCCGACGTTTGGAGCTGCTGTAAATGGTGCTCGATGCCGTAGGTAATCCGCAGACCATCCTCCTGCTCGGCGGTACCTCCGAGATCGGTCTGGCGATCTGTGAACGCTACCTGCAGAACGCGCACGCGCGAATTGTGTTGGCCGCCATGCCCAGTGACCCGGGCCGGGATGCAGCGGTGGCGCAGATGAAGGCCGCCGGTGCGCGTTCGGTCGAGCTGATCGACTTCGAAGCCACCGACCCCGACACCCATCCGAAGATGATCGATGCCGCCTTCGCCAACGGTGATGTCGACGTGGCGATCGTCGCGTTCGGCATCCTCGGGGATGCCGAGGAGCTGTGGCAGAACCAGCAGAAGGCGGTGCTGGCCGCCGAAATCAACTACACCGCAGCGGTTTCGGTGGGCGTGTTGCTGGCTGAGAAGCTGCGCGCCCAGGGCTTCGGTCAGATCATCGCGATGAGCTCGGCCGCCGGCGAGCGGGTGCGCCGGTCCAACTTCGTCTACGGCTCCACCAAGGCCGGGCTGGACGGCTTCTATCTGGGTCTCGGAGAAGCGTTGCGCGAGTATGGTGTTCGCGTCCTGGTGATCAGACCCGGCCAGGTACGCACCCGGATGAGCGCGCACATCAAGGAAGCCCCGCTGACCGTCGACAAGGAATATGTCGCCAACCTCGCGGTGACCGCGGCCGCCAAAGGTAAGGAATTGGTTTGGGCACCAGCAGCATTCCGTTATGTGATGATGGTGTTGCGACACGTCCCGCGTCCCATCTTCCGCAAGCTTCCCATTTGATCATGCGTAACGCGCTGGCCACCCTCGGCCAGATGGCTTCGGCTGTGCTGGTCGCGGTGGCGGTTTCGGTGGTATCGCTGGTCGCCATCGCCCGGGTGCAATGGCCGGCCTTCCCGTCCTCGAATCAACTGCACGCGCTGACCACCGTCGGCCAGGTCGGCTGCCTGGCCGGGCTGGTCGCGGTCGGCTGGCTGTGGCGGCGCTGCACCGGTCCCCGCGGCCGATTCTTGACCCGATTGGCCGGGCTGGTCTTCGTGTCGGCGTTCACCGTCGTGACGTTGGGCATGCCGCTGGGAGCGACCAGGCTGTATCTGTTCGGCATCTCCGTCGATCAGCAGTTCCGCACCGAATACGTGACCCGGCTCGCCGACAGCCCCGCGCTGCGCGACATGACCTACCTCGGGCTGCCGCCGTACTACCCGCCGGGCTGGTTCTGGATCGGCGGACGCGCCGCGGCTCTCAGCGGGACACCGGCCTGGGAGGTCTTCAAGCCGTGGGCCATCACGTCGATCACGATCGCGGTCGCGGTCGCGCTTGTGCTGTGGTGGCGGATGGTCCGGTTCGAGTACGCCCTGATCGTCACCACCGCGACGGCCGCGGTGACGCTGGCCTACGGCTCGCCCGAGCCCTACTCGGCGATGATCACCGTGCTGTTGCCGCCGGTGCTGGTCCTGACCTGGTCGGGTCTGCGCGCCGCTGACCGCCCGGACGCACCGGCCGGCGCGGGCCGGGGCGCGGTGATCGGCGCGGGTATATTCCTCGGCTGGACGGCCACCTGGTACACGCTGCTGTTTGGGTTCAGCGCGTTCACGATGGGGTTGATGGCCCTGTGGCTCGCGGGTGTGCGCTGGCATCGCAACAGAAGGAGCGGCGGCGTCAAAGCCGCCCTCGATCCGCTGCGGCGGTTGGCCGTGATCGCCGGCATTGCCGTGGTGATGGCGTGCACAACCTGGCTTCCGTTCATCGTGCGAGCGGTGCACAGCCCGATCAGCAACACCGGCAGCGCCCAGCACTACCTGCCGGCCGACGGCGCCGAGCTGACCTTTCCGATGCTGCAGTTCACCCTGCTGGGCGTGGTCTGCCTGATCGGCACGCTGTGGCTGGTGGTGCGGGCCCGCTCCTCGGTGCGGGCGGGGGCCCTCGCCATCGGCGTGCTGGCCATCTACCTGTGGTCGCTGCTGTCGATGCTCACTACGCTGGCGCGCACCACGCTGTTGTCCTTCCGGTTGCAGCCGACCCTGAGCGTGTTGCTGGTCGCCGCGGGGGCGTTCGGCTTCCTGGAACTCGTGCAGGCGCTCGCCGCCGCGGGCCGCGAACGCAGCTGGGGCCGCGCCGTATCCCCGGTGGCCGGCGCCATCGGCCTGGCCGCCGCGATCGCGTTCAGCCAGGACATCCCCGACGTGCTGCGGCCCGACCTCACCATCGCCTACACCGACACGGACGGCCACGGGCAGCGCGGCGACCGCCGGCCGCCCAGCGCAGAGAAGTTCTACGCCACCATCGATCACGCCATCACGCAGGTGACCGGCAAGCCTCGCAATCAGACCGTCGTGATGACCGCCGACTACAGCTTCCTGTCCTTCTACCCGTACTGGGGCTTCCAGGGGCTCACCTCGCACTACGCGAACCCGCTCGCGCAATTCGACCTGCGGGCCGCGCAGATCAACAAGTGGTCCAACCTCAAGAGCGCCGACGAGATGATCCATGCCCTCGACACCTGCCCATGGCCGCCGCCCACGGTTTTCCTCATGCGCCGCGGCACAGGAGGCAACTACACGCTGCGGCTGGCCGAGGACGTCTACCCCAACCAGCCCAACGTGCGGCGCTATACCGTCGAACTGCGCGGAGCCCTGTTCGACAGCCCGCGCTTCGCCGTCCAAAGCGTCGGCCCTTTCGTGCTGGCCATCCGCAAGCCCGGGACGTAACCGCTGATGAGCACCGACACCACGCCTCAAACGGGGCCCCGTACCCCCGAAGAACTAGCATCTAGCACCGTGAAAGACACGGGAGCGAATCACCGGATCGCCCGGCTGGTCGCTTCCGTCGCCGGAGTGCTCGGCGTTCTGCTGGCGATCGCCACCCCGCTGCTTCCGGTCGTCCAGACCACCGCCCAACTGAACTGGCCCCAGAACGGTGTTTTCGGCAGCGTCGACGCCCCGCTGATCAGCTACGTGGCCACCGATCTGACCGTCACGGTCCCGTGCGAGGCCGCCGCCGGACTGGCCGGGCCCGGCGACGCCGGCAAGACGGTGTTGTTGTCCACGGTGCCCAAGCAGGCGCCCAAGGCCGTCGACCGCGGACTGCTGATCGTCCGTGCCAACAACGACCTGGTGCTGGTGGTGCGCAACGTCCCGGTGGTGACCGCCCCCTTGAGCCAGGTGCTCAGTCCGGCCTGCCAGCGACTGACCTTCACCGCGCACGCCGACCGGATCACCGCCGAGTTCGTCGGGCTGACCCAGGGGCCCAACGCCGAGCATCCCGGCTCGCCCCTGCGTGGCGAGAAGAGCGGCTACGACTTCCGGCCTCAGATCGTCGGCGTCTTCACCGATCTGAGCGGACCGGCGCCGCCGGGACTCAGCTTCTCGGCGACCATCGACACCCGCTACAGCAGCAGCCCCACCCAGCTGAAGATGGCCGCGATGATCCTGGGGGTGGTGCTCACGGCCGCCGCCCTGATCGCGCTGCACATCCTCGACACCGCCGACGGAACCCGGCACCGCCGCTTCCTGCCCGCCCGCTGGTGGTCGATCGGGGGCCTGGACGCCCTGGTCATCGGCGTGCTGGTGTGGTGGCATTTCGTCGGCGCCAACACCTCCGACGACGGCTACATCCTGACCATGGCCCGGGTGTCCGAGCACGCCGGCTACATGGCCAACTACTACCGCTGGCTCGGCACGCCCGAGGCGCCGTTCGGCTGGTACTACGACCTGCTGGCGCTGTGGGCCCACGTGAGCACCACCAGCGTCTGGATGCGGTTGCCCACCCTGCTGATGGCGCTGACGTGTTGGTGGGTGATCAGCCGTGAAGTCATGCCCCGGCTGGGCCATGCGGTCAAACAGAACCGGGCCGCGGCCTGGACCGCGGCGGGCATGTTCCTGGCCGTCTGGCTGCCACTCGACAACGGCCTGCGGCCCGAACCGATCATCGCCGTGGGCATCCTGCTGACCTGGTGCTCGGTGGAACGCGCGGTGGCCACCAGCCGGCTGCTGCCGGTGGCGATCGCCTGCATCATCGGCGCGCTGACGCTGTTCTCCGGGCCCACGGGCATCGCCTCGATCGGCGCGCTGCTGGTCGCGATCGGGCCGCTGCGAACCATCCTGCACCGCCGCTACAGAAGGTTCGGCGCACTACCGCTGATCGCGCCGCTGCTGGCCGCCGTCACCGTCACCGTAATCCTGATCTTCCGCGACCAAACGCTGACCGGTGAGATCCAGGCCAGCATGCTCAAGCGGGCCGTCGGGCCCAGCCTCAGTTGGTTCGACGAACACCTGCGCTACGAGCGGCTGTTCATGGCCAGCCCCGACGGGTCGGTCGCCCGCCGCTTCGCCGTGCTGGCGCTGATTCTCGCGCTGGCAATCACGGTCGCAATGTCGTTGCGCAAGGGCCGGATTCCGGGCACGGCCGCCGGGCCGAGCAGGCGCATCGTCGGGATCACCATCATCTCCTTCGTGGCGATGATGTTCACGCCCACCAAATGGACCCACCACTTCGGAGTGTTCGCCGGACTGGCGGGGCCGCTGGGTGCGCTGGCCGCGGTCGCGGTGACCTCCGTCGCGATGCGCTCGCGGCGCAACCGCACCGTGTACGCCGCCGTGGTGCTGTTCCTGGTGGCGTTGTCGTTCGCCAGCGTCAACGGCTGGTGGTACGTCTCGAATTTCGGTGTGCCCTGGTCGAATGAGTTCCCGGCCTGGCATTACGCCTTCGCCACGGCGCTGCTCGGGTTGACGGTAGTGGTGCTGCTGCTGGCCGCGTGGTTCCACTTCGTCGCCCCGGACAACGGGCCACCCAAGACCCGGCTGGGCACACGGGCGGCCGGAATCGTCCAGTCCCCCTTGGCAATTGCGACCTGGCTGCTGGTGGTGTTCGAAGTGGCGTCGTTGACCCTGGCGATGACCGAGCAGTATCCGGCCTGGTCGGTCGGTCGCTCCAACCTGCAAGCGTTGACCGGGAAGACATGCGGACTGGCCGACGATGTGCTGGTGGAGCAGGACCCCAACGTGGGAATGCTGACGCCGGTGGGCGCGTCGGTGGCCGATGCCCTCGGCGCGGGGTTGTCGGAAGGCTTCACGCCCAACGGAATTCCCGCCGACGTGCGCGCCGATCCGGTGATGGACCGGCCTGGCGACCGCAGCTTCGTCAACGACGAGGAGAAGAGCGGCAGCAACCAGGCGGGCACCGA
>DASTKA010000031.1:0-2648 GCA_035716165.1 Mycobacterium sp.
CGGCGTGCCGCGCCGGACGGTGGCGACGAACAACACCGTCAGCCAGACGGCCGCGGCGGCCACGAAGGCGTACGACCGCGCCTCCATGCCGGCCCACGTTGTGCGCGGCAGGATCGAAAACATGGCACCCGCGCAGAGCGCCGCGGGACGGGTCGAAAACTGCTTGGTGAACACCACGACCCCGGCGGCCGCGGCTCCGACGGCCAACGAGCTGGGAAAACGCGACCAGAACTCGGTGGGCGGGAAGAGGGCGAACCAACCGTGCATCAGCAGGTAGTAGGCGCCATGAACGGCGTCGATGTGGCCCAGCAACCGCCACAGCTCGGGCAAAGTCCGGCTGGCCGAAGCCGATATCGTCGCCCCTTCGTCGAACCAGAGCGACGGTCGGCACGCCCAGGCGGCGCTGACGATGGTGGCGAACAGCGCGACCGCCCAGGGGTCGAGCAACCTGCCGCGCGTGCGCGCCGGCGCGGCCTCGGCGCCGATATCCGCGGCACGCGGCTCGACGGTGGGCTCGAGGGTGGGCATGGACATGATGCTTGTTACTTTATGGCGCGGCGCATGCAACGGGTCACAAACCGCGTCCGGTGCATTCATTCTTCGCGTCGACATTCGCGAAAAGCCGCGCATTACAATGCCTTCCACGTGGGCGGCGCGAATTCATTCCTTTTGTCATTAACGATATTGTCCGTTGGCGTGGCCAGAACTCGCAAATTGCCGGCGCGCCACGCCACGCTGTGTCGCTAATCTATCTCCTGCGCATCGAGCAAACACGCTACTGTCTTGGGTTGGCTGACCAACCGGAACTGGGAGGGTAAATGGGCGCCTATCGGACTGTGGTGGTAGGAACCGATGGCTCGGATTCGTCGATGCGCGCGGTGGAGAAGGCGGCGCAGATCGCAGGGGACAACGCCAAGCTGATCGTGGCGTCGGCGTATCTGCCCCAACACGAGGACGCCCGCGCGGCCGACGTCCTGCGGGATGAAAGCTACAAGGTTTCGGGCACCGCGCCGATTTACGCGATCCTGCGCGACGCGAAGGACCGCGCCCACGCCGCCGGCGCGAAGAACATCGACGAGCGACCCATTGTCGGGGCTCCGGTCGACGCGCTGGTGCACCTCGCCGAGGAGGAGCAGGCCGATCTTCTCGTGGTCGGCAACGTCGGCTTGAGCACGATCGCCGGCCGGCTGCTGGGATCGGTGCCGGCCAACGTCTCGCGTCGGGCCAAGGTCGACGTGCTGATCGTGCACACCACGAACTAGCCGCGGGACTACCAGCCCCGCTCGCGCCATTCGCCCAGGTGGGGGCGCTCGGCGCCCAACGCCGTGTCGTCACCGTGCCCGGGATAGATCACGGTGGAGTCGTCATACACGTCGAACACCCGGGTGCTGACGTCCTCGATCAGCTGGGTGAAATCGCCGGGCTGCCATGTCTTGCCGACGCCGCCCGGGAATAGGCAGTCGCCGGTGAACAACTGGGTGACGCCGCCGGTCGCGGGTCCGTCCAGCGCCAGCGCGATCGACCCCGGGGTATGCCCGCGCAGGTGGATGACGTCGAAGCTCAGCTCGCCGATCTGCACGGTGTCGCCGTTGGCCAGCAAACGGTCCGGTTTGACCGGCAGCGGGTCAGCGTCGATCTCGTTGGCGGCGGTCGGCGCGCCGGTGGCGGCGGCCACCGCCTCCAGCGCCTGCCAATGATCGAAGTGCTGATGGCTGGTCACGATCAGCGACACCTTCGGCGCGTTCTGCCGGATCAGGTCGATCAGGACGTCCGCGTCGTTGGCCGCGTCGATCAACAATGTTTCGCCGGTAGCGGAACAAGTGATCAGGTACGCATTGTTGTCCATGGGGCCGACCGAGACCTTTAGGATCGTGGCGCCGGGTAGGGTCCGGCGGGCCGCGGTACCGGGGTCGACGTGTCCGGTGTAGTTGTCGTCCACTGCAGTCATGTGCGCCACTCCTCGCTCCGGCCGGTCACTGGCGGCCACGTTACTGGTCGTAGGTTGCTTGTCGGTATGGGCACATAGCATGGAATGCGGCGTGCGCAATTCCGGTTGGGGATACGCATCGCGGCCACGTGAAGTTGCAGATCGTTCTGAGAGGGGCAGCGTTGGCTGACCGTCTGATCGTCAAGGGCGCCCGCGAGCACAACCTGCGCGGCGTCGATCTCGACCTGCCCCGCGACGCGCTGATCGTCTTCACCGGGCTGTCCGGTTCGGGAAAATCGTCGCTGGCCTTCGACACGATTTTCGCCGAGGGGCAGCGCCGCTACGTGGAGTCCCTGTCCGCCTACGCCCGCCAGTTCCTGGGCCAGATGGACAAGCCGGATGTCGACTTCATCGAGGGCCTGTCCCCGGCGGTGTCCATCGACCAGAAGTCCACCAACCGCAACCCGCGATCGACCGTCGGAACCATCACCGAGGTCTACGACTACCTGCGGCTGCTCTACGCGCGCGCCGGCACGCCGCACTGCCCGATCTGTGGCGAGCGCATCGCCCGGCAGACCCCGCAGCAAATCGTCGATCAGGTGCTGGCGATGCCGGAGGGCACCCGGTTCCTGGTGCTCGCCCCGGTGGTGCGCACCCGCAAGGGCGAGTTCGCCGACCTCTTCGAGAAGCTCAACGCCCAGGGCTACAGCCGGGTGCGGGT
>DASTKA010000032.1:0-4575 GCA_035716165.1 Mycobacterium sp.
CCGCACGACGCTGGGCGGGGTGAAGAATTCGCCGCCCCGCCGGCCTTCCGCGCGAGCGAAATTGCCCAGGAAGTATTCGTATACCTCGCCCAACAGGTCCCCGGGCCGGCCGCCGCGATCGCCGAGTCGGGCGCCGTCGAGCACAGTCACCAGCTCGGCGAGCCGGCGCTGGTCGAGGTGTTCGTACAGCCGGGGCAGCGTCCCGGCCAGCGCCGGGTTCGCCGCCATCACGGCGTCCATCGCCTCATCCGCCAGCCGGCCGAGGTCATCAGTTGTTGCGTTGTCCGCCAACGTCTTCCAGTGCGAGGCGGAGGTGTGCTGGAGGAACACCAGGCCCAGGATCACGTCCTTGTACTGACTGGCCGACAGGGAGCCACGCAGCTTCTCGGCCGCCTTCCACAGCGTGGCTTTGAGGTCCTTGGACGTCGACGCCGCCATCAGCTGACCCGCTTGGCCGCCGCGCGCAGCTCGCCGGACAGATCACCGCGCCCGGCGACGCTGAATCCGCCCAGGCCCAGCCACGACGCCATGGACTCGCACTCACCGGCCAGCGCCGCGGCGACGCGGGCCCTGGGCGCGCCGGGCTCGCCGAATGCGCCGAGCACCCGCAGCGAGTTGGTGACGCGGTCGGCCTTGAGATCGACCCGCGCCACCAAGCGTCCGTCCATCAGCAGCGGCCAGACGTAATAGCCGTACTGGCGCTTGGCGGCCGGGGTGTAAATCTCTATGCGGTAATGGAATTCGAATAACCGTTCGACCCGCGGACGGAAGAATATCAGCGGATCGAACGGACACAGCAGCGCGGTGCCGCGGTCCGCGCGGGGCACCGCGCGACCCGCCCGCAGATACGCCGGCGCCGACCAGCCGTCGACGTCGACGGGCTCGATGTCACCGGCGGCCACCAATGCGGCGATCGCGGGCTTGACCTGGGCAGCCGATAGCCGAAAGTAGTCGCGGAGGTCGGCCTCGGTGCCCACGCCCAGCGCGCCGGCGGCCCGCAACGTGAGCTCGCGGACCGCCTCGTCGTCGTCGACCTCGCGGGCCAGCACGCGGGCCGGCAGCACCCGTTCCACCAGGTCGTAGTGGCGCGCGAACCCCACCCGGGTGGCGGTGGTGAGCACCCCGGCGGAGAACAGCGCCTCGGCCACCCATTTCGTGTCGCTGCGCGTCCACCAGGTGCCCTTTTTCCGGCGCGGCTCGGCGGCCAGATGCGCCTCGATCTGCCCCGCCGTGCTGGGGCCGAGCTCGGCGACGGCGGCGACGATCTCGTCGGCCAGCCGCGGATTGGCCTTGACGATGTGGGTGCCCCACCTGCCGTGCCGGTATTGGCGCATCCGCCAGCGCAACAGCGGCCAGTCCTCGACGGCCATCAGCGCGGCCTCATGGGCCCAGTACTCCGCCAGCAGCCGCGAGGGACGCGGACCCCAGGCGGCGCGGTCGAGCACGTCACGGTCGTAGGGGCCGAGCCGGCTGAACACCGGCGCGTAGTGGGCCCGCACCGCCACCGAGACCGAATCCAGTTGCAGCACTTGGATCCTGGAGATCAGCCGTTTCAGGTGCGCCCGGGTGATCTCGCCGCCCGGCCGCGGCTCGCTAAATCCTTGAGCCGCAACGGCTATCCGCCGCGCCTGGGCGGCCGATAACCTGCGCGTCGACACGGCGCCGAGAATACCGGTCGTGTCCGACGCGCCGCGTTACGACGCTGAGCCCGCGCCGACTTTCTCGTCCAACCGCACCGCGGAGTCCGTCTCGGACGCGTTGTTTTGTTCTTCGTATGCCGCTTCGAGAGCCTTCGGCACCTCGTCGAGATCCCGGTAGACGCCCATCAGCTGCTCGAGAATCCTGATCCGTTGCCGACTTGCCTCGTCCACGGCCCGTCGAGCCTCGTCACGATCCCGGTCGGCCCTCTCCTTGGCCTCCGCGAGAAGCCGCTCGCGCGCCTGCTGTGCGTCTTCGCGCAGGCTGGTCAGCTCGGCTTCGAGCTTCTCCTTGGTCGCCTGGTACTCGGCCTCCATGGCTTCCCGCTGCGCGGCCATGTCCGACAACATCTGCTCGCGCTTCCGCTCGGTTTCCTGGGCCTCGGCCTCGGCGTCCGCAATCAGCGCATCCGCTTCGGCACGCGCTTCGGCCTGCATCTCGGCCACCTCGTCGACCGCGCGGCTCAACATTTTCGCCATTCGCTGCTGCACCGCGTGCGGTGAGGGCGAGGTATCCGTGAGGACAGCCACTTCCTTGCGCAGCGCGGCCGTTTGATCGGCGGATTCCTGCAACCGGGCCCGTAGGCTCGCCACGTCGTCAAGCAGCAACTGCTGCTTGGTGGTCAGCATCTCGACGTGGGCATCAACTGCGGTCGCGTCATACCCCATGAATCTTCGAGAGAACGTCTTCACGGGTTCGGATATCACAGCTATTTCCCCCTTCTCTCCTCAAATGCCTGGTTGACGCCTGTGCGACCGGCCCCTTGTCCGAGTATGTCAGGTCAGGCCGTGGGCGCGAACGGGTGCGCCGCGGGCCGACGGTAGCTGTGGAAGCGATACCGCAACCCCGAGCGGCTGGCCAGCCACTCCCCCGTCTCACCCACCCAGGTGTCGTCCAGCGTTGGCGCCAGCGCGTCGTCGTCATCGCGGCGCAAATCGATTTCGATCTCCGTGACCTCGCAGCGGGTGGCGTACGGCAACCCCAGCAAATAGATTTGCTCGCCGCCGATGACCCAGGCCTCCGGCTCACCGGCGCCGAGGGCCAGGGCCGCCTCGATGGACCCGACCACCCGCGCCCCGTCGGCGACGAAGCCGGTATCGCGGGACAGGACGACGTTGCGCCGGCCGGGCAGCGGGCGCACCTTCGCCGGTAACGAGTCCCAAGTCCGCCGGCCCATGATCACCGGGTGCCCCACGGTCACCTCTTTGAACCGGGAGAGATCCTCCGGCACGTCCCAGGGGATGTCGCCACCGCGCCCGATGACGCCGGAGGTCGACTGAGCCCACACCAGGCCCACCTCGGTCATACGCGCTACTCCTTGATCCCGGCTTGCAGGCCGCCCGAACCGGCATCGTCGCCGGCGCGCTTCATACCGCGACTGGGGCTTTGATCGCCGGATGGGGGTCGTAGTTCTTCACGACAACGTCGTCGTAGGTGTAATCGAAAATCGAATTCCTTGCGCCCAGAACGAGTTCCGGGTATGGCCGGGGGTCGCGGCTCAGCTGCAGCCGCACCTGCTCGACATGGTTGTCGTAGATGTGGCAGTCCCCGCCCGTCCACACGAACTCGCCGACCGACAGGCCGGACTGCGCGGCCATCATGTGCGTCAGCAGCGCGTAGCTGGCGATGTTGAACGGCACACCCAGGAACAGGTCGGCGCTGCGCTGGTAGAGCTGGCAGCTCAGCCGCCCGTCGGCCACATAGAACTGGAAGAACGCGTGACACGGCGGCAGCGCCATCTGCGGGATCTCGCCGACGTTCCAGGCCGAGACGATGATGCGCCGCGAGTCGGGGTCGGTGCGCAGCAGCTCCAGCGCGGCGCTGATCTGGTCGACGTGCTCGCCGCTCGGCGTCGGCCAGGACCGCCACTGGACACCATAGATCGGCCCGAGATCGCCTGTGTCGCTTGCCCATTCGTCCCAGATGGTGACCCCGTGCTCGTGCAGCCAGGAGACGTTGGAATCGCCGCGCAAAAACCACAGCAATTCGTAGACCACCGATTTGAGGTGCACCTTTTTGGTGGTGATCAGCGGAAAGCCGGCCGACAGGTCATAGCGCAGCTGCTGACCGAACAGGCTGCGGGTCCCGGTGCCGGTGCGGTCGGATTTGGCCGTTCCCCGGTCGAGCACCAGGCGGAGCAAGTCCTCGTAGGGCGTCGGGATCGGCACGCCGTCAGCTTAGCGGCGATCGCAAGCGCGGCGTCGCCGGGCGCGGCGGGTCGGCGCCGATGAATTTGGGTCTAGGGCTGCGGAGTAGAACGGGTGCCATGCCGAACATCATCGACGTCGTCACCACACCCGATGGCACCTGCACGGTGCACCTGTTCACTCCCGGTGGCCCCGAATCGCAAGTCCCCTGGCCCGGGGTCGTCATGTATCCGGATGCCGGCGGCGTGCGCGACACGTTCGAGCAGATGGCCGCCAAGCTTGCCGGCTTCGGTTATGCCGTGCTGCTGCCGGATGTCTACTACCGCACCGCGGACTGGGCGCCGTTCGACATGGCGACCGTCTTCAGCGACAAGAAGGAACGCGGGCGCCTGTTCTCGATGATCGGCAGCGTCACCCCGGACCGGATGGCCGCGGACGCGAGCGCGTTCTTCGACTATCTGGCCGCCCGCCCCGAGGTGGTCGGCGAGCGATTCGGGGTGTGCGGTTACTGCATGGGCGGGCGCACGTCGCTGATGGTCGCCGGGCGGGTGCCCGACCGGGTGGCCGCGGCGGCGTCCTTTCACGGCGGCGGCCTGGTGACCGACACCGAGGACAGCCCGCACCTGCTGGCCGACCGAATCAAGGCCACCGTATACGTGGGCGGCGCCCAGAACGACGCGTCGTTCACCGCCGATCACGCCGAACAGCTCGACAAGGCGCTGACGGCGGC
>DASTKA010000033.1:0-4745 GCA_035716165.1 Mycobacterium sp.
ACGGCGCAGGTGCATCTGCGGCTGATCAGCGGGGACCGGATCACCACGCTGGAATTGGATGCCTCCCTTCGGGTTACGCCGTCGCCGGCGCTGATGGGCGACCTCAAGGCGCTGCTCGGCCCCGGCTGCCTGGGCGGCTAAGCGCCAAGTAGGATCGCCAATCCTCCGCGAACGTGAAGTTGGTTTCACTCTCGCGATTGAACGTGAACCTAACTTCACGCTGGTTCGCGTCATCCAGCCGCACCCGCACGATGACGCTGTCCGGCCACACGCCGCGGTCGCGGGCGCGCCGGAACTTCTCGCGCGCGCACAGGTCTCGGTGCACGTTGGTGACGCCGGGAACCTTGAGCAGCGGCACGATGTTCCACTGCCAGCCGTAGCGCCTGTGCAGCACGCGGTTGGCGCGGGTGGCCTCGGCGCCGGACAGCACCGTGGCGTGGCCGGTCACCGTGGCGGCGCCGGGACGCGGCCGGCCCCGGTAGTCGCACGCCGCGAGTTCGACGTCTGGTCGCGCGGCCAGCCGCCGCGTCTTCGGGCCCATCTTGGTCCGGAACACCAGGCCGTCGTCGTCGAACGCGAACCAGATCGGGGTGTCGACCGGGGTGCCGTCGCGGCGAAAGGATCGCAGCAGGGCGTAGCGAGAGCCGCGGAGTTCGGCGTATCGGGGAATGGTCATAGCCACAGTCAAGGACTTAGAGTTGGCTCGAAGTCAAGCATCGAATTTCCGGGAGGCCGCGATGGCGCCGAGCCTGACGATCGGCGAGGTGGCGCGCCAAACCGGGGTGGCCGCGACGGCGTTGCGCTACTACGAGCAGATCGGCCTGGTGCCCGAGCCGGCGCGGCTGGGCGGTCAGCGCCGGTATGACGATTCGATTCTGGCCCGCCTCGAGGTGATCGCGCTGTGCAAGGCCGCCGGATTCTCGCTGGAGGAGATCCAGTTGCTGTTCGCCGACGACGCTCCCGGGCGCCCGGTCAGCCGCGCGCTGGCCGGGGCCAAACTGGCCGGGATCGACGCGCAGATCGAGTCGTTGGTCCGCGCTCGCGCCGTCATCGAGTGGGGGATGCGTTGCACGTGTCCCTCAATCGACTCGTGTACCTGTGGCATTCATCCACCCCACGCCGCCAAGGAGCCCGTATGACCCAGCAGCGCCCCATCGCCGTGCAGAACTTCTCCCACGTCTGCATCGGCGTCTCCGACATCGAGGCGTCGCTGGGTTTCTATACCGCGGTGCTGGGCATGGACGTGGTGTTCGACATCGAACTCGAGGGCGCCGGACTGGATTCCGTCACCGGAGGCGCCGCCCAGCGGGGCCGCATGGTCGGTGGGCTGATCGGGGCGGCGATGGTGGAGCTGCTGTCGTTGGGCGCCGTGCCCGAGTGCCCGAGCGGTCCACACCTGGGCTACACCAACATCTCGTTTCGCGTCGACGATCTTGACGCCACCTACGAGGCGGTGGCGCGCGAGCACCCCGCCGTTCGGGCCGAGCCGCCGGTTGACATCGGGGGAGTGCGGATGTTCTTCATCTACGACCCCGACGGCACGCCGATCGAGCTGCTCGAGTTGCCCGGCGGCGCGACGAGCACGGTCCAGCTCTGGCGTCCCGATGCCGGTTGATGTATTCCGCGCTCCCGAGCACGGACGTACGCTACCGAAATGACGACAACCGAACGCCCGGCCACCTTTTGCGAGGCGTTCCAGCGCACCGCGTCGATCGACCCGGAGGCCGTCGCAGTCCGGACGCCCGGCGGCGCGCGGGCGTTCACGTGGCGAGAGCTCGCGGCGCAGGTGCGCAGGGTCGCCGCCGGGCTGGCGGGTCTGGGAGTGCGGCGGGGCGACACGGTGTCGCTGATGATGGCCAACCGGATCGAGTTCTACCCCTTCGAGATCGGCGCCCAACACCTCGGCGCCACTTCGTTTTCCGTGTACAACACGCTGCCGGCCGAGCAGCTGACCTACCTGTTCGACAACGCCGGCACCAAGGTCGCGATCTGCGAGGAGCAGTACGTGGACCGCATCCGTGCCAGCGGCGCGCCCATCGAGCACATCGTCTGCATCGACGGTTCGCCGCCCGGCGCCATCTCCGTGGACGATCTGTATGCCGCCGCGCGCGAGGATTTCGACTTCGAGGCGACGTGGCGGGCGGTGCGGCCCGACGACGTCGTCACGCTCATCTACACCTCCGGGACCACCGGAAACCCCAAGGGGGTGGAGATGACGCACGCCAGCCTGCTGTTCGAGGCGAACGGACTCGACGCCGTGCTCGGCAGCCGGTTCGGTGATCGGACCACGTCGTACTTGCCGTCGGCGCACATCGCCGACCGGATGATGGCCCTGTATCCGCTCGAGGTGTTCGGCACCCAGGTGACCGCCGTCGATGACGCGCGCGCCGTTGCGGCGGCGCTGCCCGACGTCCGTCCCACCATCTGGGCGGCGGTGCCGCGAGTGTGGGAAAAGCTCAAGGCCGCAATCGAATTCGTCGTCGCCAACGAGACCGACGAAGCGAAGCGCCAGGGCCTGCAGTGGGGCCTGTCGGTGGCCGCCAAGCGCGCCGCCGCGCTGGTGTCCGGCGAGCCGGAGTCCGCCGAGGTGACAGCGGAGTGGGCCAGGGCCGACGAGCTGGTGCTGTCCAAGCTGCGCGAGCGGCTCGGGTTCGGCGAACTGCGCTGGGCCGTCTCGGGTGCGGCGCCGATCCCCAAGGAGACGTTGGCGTTCTTCGCCGGCATCGGGATCCCGATCAGCGAGGTATGGGGCATGTCGGAGCTGAGTTGCGCTGCCAGCGTGTCACATCCGGACGACGCGCGACTGGGGACCGTCGGCAAGCTGCTGCCCGGGCTGGAGGGCAAGGTGGCCGAGGACGGCGAATATCTGATCCGCGGCCCGCTGGTGATGAAGGGCTACCGCAAGGAACCGGCGAAGACCGCCGAGGCGATCGACGCCGACGGCTGGCTGCACACCGGCGACATCATCGAGGTCGACGCCGAGGGTTACCTGCGGATCGTCGACCGCAAGAAGGAGCTGATCATCAATGCGGCCGGAAAGAACATGTCGCCGGCCAACATCGAGAACGCCATCCTGGCCGCCTGCCCCATGGTCGGGGTGATGATCACCATCGGCGAGGGGCGGCCGTACAACACGGCGCTGATGGTCTTCGACGCCGACTCGGTCGGCCCGTACGCGTCCCAGCGCGGCCTGTCCGACTCCTCGCCCGCCGCCCTGGCGACCGACCCCGAGGTCATCACGCAGATCGCGGCCGGGGTGGCCGCCGGCAACGCCAAACTGTCCCGGGTGGAACAGATCAAGCGGTTCCGCATCCTGCCCACCTTGTGGGAGCCCGGTGGTGACGAGATCACGCTGACGATGAAGCTCAAACGCAAGCCGATCATGGCGAAATATGCCGACGAGATCGAGCAGCTCTACACGCCCGAACCGCATCCGGACGTGCACGAGCCGGCCGACGCCGTCACGGTGCAGCCGGCATGAGCGGGGGGCCGGTGGGGACCGCCCGCGAAATCGGCCGGGTCGGGGTGCGAAAGCTGTTGCAGCGCAGCGGTCTCCTCGAGGAGTCGACGTCACCGTTGTCGACGGACCCGGCCGAGGTCGTCGAATTGCTGGGCGCGCCATGGTATAACGAGCGGCTGGGCAAGCTGGCCCAGGAGCTCGGGCGCGATCTGGACAGCGTGCGCGCCGAGGCCGCCTGCTACCTGCGCGAGATGGCGCCCTCGCTCGACGAGTCGGCCATGGCGGCCTGGCGCGGCTTCAGCCGCTGGCTGATGCGCGCCTACGACGTGTTGACCGACGAGGATCAGATCGCCCAGCTGCGCAAGCTGGATCGCAAAGCCACGCTGGCGTTTGCCTTTTCGCACCGCTCGTATCTGGACGGCCTGTTGCTGCCCGAGGTGATCCAGGCCAACCGGCTCTCACCCGCGCTCACCTTCGGCGGCGCCAACCTGAACTTCTTTCCGATGGGCGCGTGGGCCAAGCGCACCGGGACCATCTTCATCCGGCGCCAGACCAAGGACATCCCGGTCTACCGCTTCGTGCTGCGCGCCTACGCCGCCCAGCTTGTGCAAACCCATGCGAACCTGACGTGGTCCATCGAGGGGGGCCGGACCAGGACCGGCAAGCTGCGGCCCCCGGTGTTCGGGATCCTGCGGTACATCGCCGACGCGGTCGACGAAATCGACGGCCCCGAGGTGTATTTGGTGCCCACCTCCATCGTGTACGACCAGCTGCACGAGGTGGAAGCCATGACCACCGAGGCCTACGGCGCCGTGAAACGACCCGAGGACTTCCGCTTCCTGATCCGGCTCGCGCGCCAGCAGGGCACCCGGCTGGGCCGGGCTTACCTGGACTTCGGCGAGCCGCTGCCACTGCGCAAACGGCTCGAGGAGTTGCGGTCCGAGGAATCGGGTGTCGGGACCGAAATCGAGCGCATCGCGTTGGACGTCGAGCACCGCATCAATCGCGCGACGCCGGTCACGCCGACCGCCGTGGTCAGCCTGGCGCTGCTGGGCGCGGACCGCTCGTTGACCATCAGCGAAGTGTTGGCCACCGTGCAACCGCTGGCGAGTTACATCGCGGCGCGCAACTGGGCGGTGGCCGGGGCGGCCGATCTGACCAATCGCTCCACCATCCGCTGGACCCTGCACCAGCTCGTCGCCTCCGGGGTGGTGAACGTCTACGACGCCGGAACCGAACCGGTGTGGGGCATCGGCACCGACCAGCATCTGGTCGCCGCGTTCTA
>DASTKA010000034.1:0-3395 GCA_035716165.1 Mycobacterium sp.
CGACCCCTTCTGCGCCGGGTATGTGGGGCAGGGGTGGTCGCGCCAGCATGCCGGTGATCACCAGTAGGTCGTGTTTGTTCAATGGCGAGAACTCAACGCTCACCAGAACCTCGTGCGGGCCCGGTGGCGGCGGCTCCTCGACGTCGACGACGCGGAGCACCTGTGCGGGGTCGCCAAACCGTTCAATCTGTATGGCGCGCATGCCAATTCCTCTCGCTAGGCTTGTTGACTTTGACGGCGGTCATCGCCGAATTTCGGCGTCGCCTCGCGTCTCGATGGCCTTGACGCTGTGCACGAACGCTTTCCTCAGTACGCCCTTGCCGATTGTTCCGAGTACGGCCGCCAGGATGCGTCCCTTGAAGTTCTTGCCCTCGCGCACAATGACGACGTCCACATCCGTGGTGCCGTCGGGACGCGGGCTGAGCGTGTAGACGTAGCCGGAGGCGCCTCCCCAGGTGTTCGAGTCGGTGGTCGTCAGCGTGACGTGGTTGGGATCGGACCATTCGTAGTGCAGGCGTTCCCAGATGCCGCTTGACCCTTCGGTGACATCGGCGTCATGGGCGCCCTTGTGGTGGACCTTGAGCTCGCCGTCGGCGCTATTCGGAAACAGTTCCGAACGGCCCGGCCCGAAGTCGGTGAGCCCGGCGATGAACTGCGCCGGGGTGGAAGCTGTCGACTGGTGGAAGTGAAGCGTGGACATCGCGTCCTCCTTGCTTGATGGAATTCATCATTCGCCCACGAGAAGCGCATCGCCGTCAATGCAAATTCCTGCTTGGACGTCGGCGGGCAAGCCCTATTGATCCTGGTATTCCGAGGGACAGCCTCAAGATCGGCCAATGTCGCCAACGGCCGGCGCGCCAGATGACGTCCCGCGTGCACGCCACGAACAGATTCCCCCGAAGATCGGGTCCCGGACCTCGCAGGCGCGTCCCGGTCCAGCCAATCTATCTATGAGCCAGCGATCAACCCGGTTGAGCAAGTAGCTGAAGGGCCGTTAGTTGAGGCTCGGGCCATCTTGCAGGAAGTCGATGATGCGGCCCAATGGCACCAGGCTCAGGGATGTAGGTTCCATTGACCGCAATCCTCGGCAAGGACGTCGTTGACGTCCACCTCGAGTCCCCCGACTACGGGGCCAGGATTCGACGCCGTACTCACCACGCGTTGATAGAGGACCGCGGCGGGGTCGATCTGGCCGCGGGACCAGGACCGGGTCTGCCAGGCCCACCGGTGCCCGGGGGTGCGCGAGTTTCCGATAACGCCGTCGTCGGCCGCCCATTTGCAGACATCGATGCCGCCGTAGACGCCGGTGCGCTGCACTCCCAGTACCGAGTTGATTCCGCGAAACCACTTGAGTGCCAGATTGTTCCAGGTGTCGTGGTTTATGTCCTCGTCGACGCTGAAGAAAATCGGGGCACTCTGACCGCCACCCGCCGCGCTGTGCAGCGTCCAGGCGGTGCGGGCATCGGCGATGCCGCCCTCGAACCCGCGCCTGAAGTCCGATGGCGCTGTCCCGCCTGGCTTGCCGTATTGGTAATTGCTGACGATCATCAGCCCGGCGGCGGCCAGTTGCTCCGCGTACGGCCGGGTGATCGGCTTAGCGCCCATGGACGAGCCGGGACGCGATAGCGACACGTAGTTGATGACCCCGGAGTAGCCGGCAGCTCGAATCTGGTCCGCTGAAACTTGGCGCATGGCGAAGTCGATGAGTTTGGGAGTGGCGGCAGCCGACGCAGGGGCGGTGACATTTGCCGATGCCGCATACAACCCCGGCAGCGCAGACATAGCGATGGCGTAACGCAATGCGTCGCGCCGGGAAATGGCACGCGATCGCGGGCGCACATTTCCCGACAACTCCTGCATCGCGTGATGGTAAAACTGTGGACTTCGTGAACAGAAGTAACGCGCCGAAGTCGATATCAAATCGGTCTCCACGGTTCACCGGCGTGAGTCAACGGCTGGAGCGGTGGTGAGGATTCTGTCCGCGAAATTCGTTGAAACCAGTTCGCTTTTACAGGGCCGACGCCGTCGTATCTCCGTCGGCAAGGCCCGTACGGAGGCTTCAGTGGTGCTCGTGCGGATGCTGCGCGGATTCGGCTGCGCGCCAATGTTCCTCGGCGGCGTTGTGGTCATGGGCCGGGTAGGCGTGGATTATCGCGGTGGTGAGTTTTGGGACTGCGTGAATCAGGTCGTGTTCGGAGTCGTGGGCGATGCGGTGGGCGTCGGCCAGGCTCAGTGAGGGGTCAATGTCGAGTTCGGCGTCGGCGTGCAGGCGATGACCGATCCAGCGCATCCGCACGCTGTGCACCGACCGCACCCCCGGTCGGGCGGTCAAGACGGCTTCGGCCGTGTCAACGAGTGTCGGATCGACGCCATCGATAAGGCGGCGAAACACGTCGCGCACGGCCGTGCGCAACACGGCCAAGATTGCCACGGTGATGACCAAGCCGATGATCGGGTCGGCCAGCGGGAATCCGAGTGCAACGCCGCCGGCTCCGACCAGCACGGCCAGCGAAGTGAACCCGTCGGTGCGGGCGTGCAGACCGTCGGCGGTCAGGGCGGCTGAGCCGATGCGCCGTCCCACTCGTATGCGGTAGAACGCCACCCACTCGTTTCCGATGAATCCGGCCAGACCGGCGAGAGCAACCCAGCCGACGTGATCGATGGGCTGAGGGTGCATGAGTCTCTGGATGGCCTCGTAACCCGCGATGACGGCCGACAACGTGATCATTGCGACGACGAATAACCCGGCAAGGTCTTCGACTCGACCGAAGCCGTAGGTATAGCGACGGGTAGCGGCCTTGGTACTGAGCGCGAACGCGATCCACAGGGGCACGGCAGTCAGGGCGTCGGAGAAGTTATGAATCGTGTCGGCGGCGAGCGCGATCGATACGGAGACGATCACGATGACGATCTGTGCGATCGCCGTAGCGCCTAACACCAGCAGGCTGACTTTGACGGCGCGGATGCCTGCCGCACTGGATTCCAGTTCGCTGTCGACGTTGTCGGCGGCGTCGTGCGAGTGTGGCGCGAAAATCGCCCTAATGGCTCCGCCTATCCCCGCAGAGTGGCCGTGATCATGCGAGTGCCCATGACCGCCGTCTTCGTGGCTGGGGTCTTCCGGGATCGGCCGCAGTGAACTATTACCTGCGTTCATACGTAGATACTAGCGTACGAAGGTATTCATGGTCGCTGCATCCTTTGGCTCAGCGCTCGACGGCGGCGTGGGCGCGCACAGCCGGCGCGATCCAGTCGCCGAGGAACCTGCGCAGTTCACGTCCGGTGCGCGGCGGACGGCCCGGGTCGACGATCAGCGACTGCACGGTGCGCAGCATGATCTCGACCAGTTCGTCGAGCCTGCCCTCGCCGAATCCCGCTGCGGCCCAATCGACGTCGAA
>DASTKA010000035.1:0-5979 GCA_035716165.1 Mycobacterium sp.
CGATGAGCTCGTCGAGATCGCGCTGAGCCTGCGCGGCCCTGGTGATATTCGAGCGTTCGACCTCCAGCAACGCCTTCCCGACCGTCCACCCCTCGCCCTCGGCTCCGACGAGATTGGCCGCCGGTACGCGCACATCGTCGAAGAACTCCTCGGCAAAAGTGGGATAGCCAGTCATCGACCTGATGGGTCGACGGGTGATCCCTGGCGTCTCCAGGTCGACGAGAAAGAACGAGATTCCGGCCTGGCGCTTTTCTGCAACCGGCGACGTGCGGGCCAGGAGGAAAATCCAGTCGGCGAGCACGCCGTTGCTCGTCCACGTTTTCTGCCCGTCCAGGACGTAGTAGTCGCCGTCGCGTCGAGCGGTCATCCGCAAGGCCGCCAGGTCCGAGCCCGCCTCCGGCTCCGAATAGCCCTGCGCCCACATACGTTCCGAGCGCGCGATGGCCGGCAGATGCTCCGCCTTCTGGTCTGTTGTGCCGAATTTGAACAATACCGGCGCCAGCATGTTGACCCCGTTGGTGTTCACCAGTGGTGCGCCCGCATACGCAAGCTCTTCGCGGATGACCACCTGCTCCACGACACCGCGACCGCCGCCCTCGTACTCCGCCGGCCAGTGCGGCACAAACCAGCCCTGCTCGTGTAAGGCCTTGCAGAACACGACCGCACGCTCGTGAGCATCGCGCGGCAGATAGTCGGGATTAGCCGCAGTCCGGCGGAACTCGTCGGGCAGGTTGTGCCCCAGCCACTCACGCACCGACGCCCGAAGAGATTCGGTGTCCTCGTCCCCCCCGAACCGGATGATCGGTTGAAGCGGCATGGTCAGATGCGTTCGCTGGGTTTGGAACCCTTTTTCATGAGCTCCGCGACGAACTGCTGGAACTCCTTGCTTCCGGTCACCACCGCCTGAAGGTCGTTGCTTGCCTGTTGATGCGTGCGGAAACCCATGGTCTCCCACGCCCGGATGATGCCTGATTTGACGGCCTGCAACGTGATCAGCGGCGCCGTAGCGATCTTCGCAGCCAGTTCCTCGACGGTGGCTTCGAGTTGATCCGCGGGCACCACTCGATTCACCAGACCAAACTCGAGTGCTTGCGCGGCGGTCAACCGCTGAGCCGTGTACAAATATTCGGCCGCCCGCTTGTAGTTCATGAACACCCACGGCTCGAACATCGTTTCGGCACCGGGCAGCCCGAATCCCGGCACCAGAGGCATCTGAAACCACGCATCCTCGGAACAGACGGTGATTTCGGGGATCAGCGCCCAGGTCGTGCCTCCACCGATCGCGTAGCCGTGTACCTGGGCGATCACCGGCTTGGGGAACTCCCATAACTTGAGGACGGGCCACAGGAACAATTGCGCCGCAGAACGCCACACTTTCCCCGATGCTTCCAGCTCGGCTTTGAACTCCGGGTACGCGCCGGTGGGAATGTGTCCAGAACAGAAGCCCTTGCCATTGGCCTTGATGATGACGACTTTGACGTCGTAGTCGTACTGTGCGTCGTCGAGGGCCGCGTTGACGCTATGGACCATTGCGGAGCTCTGCGCGTTGGCGGACTCAGGATTGTTCAGGATGATCCGCGCGATCGGGCCGTCCTTCTCGTAGATCACGTGCTCGAGTTCTCGCGTTTCCACTTTCGTTGGTCCTCCTCGACACCGGGCGGCCCATCACCGCATGGTGCAACTATACAGATAATGTATTACTGTTCTTCAGGGAAAGGACGGTGCCGATGACGACAACAGACTTACGTTGGGATCCGTTCGATCGCGCCCTGCACAAGGACCCCTACAGCGTCTGGAAACGGCTGCGCGACGAAGCGCCGACCTACTACAACGAACAGTACGACTTCTACGCGCTCAGCCGGTTCTCCGACGTGATGGAGGCGTCGCTGGACACCGAGACGTTCTCGTCGGAGCACGGGATCACCCTGGATGCGATCAGCGAGCAACCGTGGCCGTCGCCCAGGGCGATGATCATGATGGACCCGCCCGACCACACCGCGTTGCGAAAGATGGTCAATCGCACCTTTTTCCGAACCGAGGTCGCCCGACTCGAGGACCGCGTCCGGACGCTGTGCAGCCATTATCTGGATGCCTTTGTCGGCACCAATGGCTTCGACTACGTGCGCGACTTCTCGATGAAGTTACCGGTCATGGTGATCAGCTCGCTGCTGGGTTTTCCCGAAGAAGATCACGACAACCTGCGCGAGTGGTCGGATGCCCAGCTCCACCGCGATGAGGGCACAACCCAGCTCAGCGAGGACGGCCAGCAGGCAAACATTAAGCTGCTCGGCTACTACGCCGACCAGATTCAGCGCCGCCGGGCCACACCGAGCGACGACATCGTCGGCAACCTGATGACCTCCGACCTCGTCCAGGCAGGTCGCCAGACCCGTCGCCTCGACGATCGTGAAGTGTTGATGTTCATCGCGATGATCAACGTCGCCGGCAATGAGACGGTTGCGCGCCTGCTGGGATGGGCCGCGCTGACACTGGCGAACTACCCTGATCAACGCGCCAAGCTCGTGGACCGCCCAGAACTGATCGGCAACGCCGTCGAGGAACTGCTGCGTTACGACGCCCCATCACCAGTACAGGGCCGCTACACGAAACGCGATGTCACCTACAACGGCACCCTCATTCCGGCGGGCTCGCGGGTAGCACTGCTGACCGGATCTGCGGGGCGCGACGAACGCCAATACGAGAACCCGGACGTCCTTGACGTCGAGCGCGCGGGAATCCGTCACATCAGCTTCGGTCACGGTTCGCACTTCTGTCTGGGCGCGGCGCTGGCCCGCCTCGAGGCCCGGGTTGCGCTCGAAGAGACGCTGAAGCGTTTTCCCGCTTGGGATGTCGACGAAGACGCCGTGACCTACGTGCACACCAATTCGGTGCGCGGACCCGCCAGCGTGCCGATCCGGCCGTGACCCCCGACCTCGCGGCGCACACACAGGACGCGGTGCGCTGGCTGGTTCTGGACCGACCGGACGCCGGCAATTCGGTGACGCGTGCCATGCAGCGAAGCCTGATCGAGAATCTTCAGTCCGCGTCCAGCGATCCCGACATCAGAGCGGTGGTGCTCACCGGTCGGGGTGACCGGCATTTCTGCACCGGGCCGAATCTACATGATCCAGGAATGCAACCCAAAAAGGACCGCATCGCGGGCGACGCCGCCCGCATCCTGCGCACCGGGTCTCAGGCGGTGGTCTCAGCGTTGCTCGACTGCGAAAAGCCAGTGCTGTGTGCGCTCAACGGCATCGCCGCCGGGGTGGGCGCGAGCATGGTGCTCGCCTGCGACCTCATCGTGGCGGCCGAAAGCGCCCGCCTTTTAGAGCTTTTCGCGCGGCGAGGGCTCGCGCCCGACGGTGGAGCCGCCTACCTGCTGGCCCGCAAGGTGCCCTTCAATATCGCCAAGCAGCTGCTGTTTTTCGGCGAGGAGCTGTCCGCGCCCGATGCCCACCGGATCGGACTGGTCAACAAGGTGGTCGCCGACGGCGACCTCGAGGACGAGGCGGCCGCATGGGCGCGGCGGCTTGCCAACGGACCGACGCGTGCGCTGGCGGCGGCCAAGGCAATGCTCAACCAGGCACTCGACGTGGATCGTGACGCTGCACTTCGAACCGAGGCATTGTTGGTGGAACAGGTAGCCGCGACCGACGACGTCGCCGAAGGAATGGCCGCCTTTCTCGAGCGACGCGATCCCGATTTCCGGGGACGGTAAGCTGGCGAATACCGCTGCTAGAGGCCCAGTTTCAATCCCGCGCCGGCATCGACGAAGATTTGTTGTCCGGTGACGTAACGGGATTCGTCCGACGCCAGGTACACCACCAGGTGGGAGACGTCATGCGGCTCGATCCACGGGACGGGCATCGCCTGAAGGAGCGGAAAGACGATTTCGGCGTCCTCGCGGCTCGGTTCGGGCAGGTCCGGACGAAACGTCCGGTACATCGGGAGGTTGTGCAACATTCCGGTGTTGACGTTGGTCGGGTGCACGGTGTTGATCCGGATCTGCTCGGGTGCCAGCGTCAACGCCAGCCCCTTCGTGTACTCGCACAGCATCTTCTTCGCCAGCCCGTAGCCGGCACCGCCCGGGCCCTGCGGCCCACCGCCGGTGGCCAGGTCCTTTTGCGGAACCAGTCCGGCGATGGAGCCGGTGACGATGATCGACGCACCCGAGTGCAAGTGCTCCATGCTGACGTGGACGGCGTTGACCACGCCGACGAAGTCGACGTCGAACGCGTCGATGAAACCCCGCGACGGGATGTTGTTGCCCAGCGGGCAGATGCCGGCGTTCGCCACAACGACATGGAGACCGCCCAACTCGGCGACCGCCTCGTCCATTGCCTTCTTCAGCGCGGCACGGTCGCGGACGTCGACGACCGCCGAAACCGCGCGGCGACCCGACTTTTCGACCAGCTTGACCGTCTCGTCCAGATCCTCCCTGGTAGCAAGCGGGTACTCGTTGGTTTCGATGTCGGCGCACATGTCCAGGGCGATGATGTCCGCACCCTCATCGGCAAGATGGACGGCGTGGCTGCGGCCCTGTCCGCGGGCGGCACCGGTTATCACGGCCACCTTGCCGTTCAAACGCTGCATCTGCTCCTCCATCGTCGTTCGACGAGCCAGCTGCTCGACCGCACGCCCGGCACAAGCCCCAGGACCGTTCCTGCGGGCGACCCCCACGGTATTATTGGATAATAGAACACTCAGTGTTAATCTGTCACGCGTGTGGATACGGCGGCTAGTCTGATTCGCGTGAGGGAAAGCGAGTGACGCTGCACCGCAACGCCGCGTCACTGGACGGCCGGGTGGCCGTGGTGACGGGAGGCGGGGCCGGCATCGGCCGGGCCGTTGCCGCAGCGTTCGCTGAATTCGGCGCAAAGGTGTCAATTTGGGAGAGGGACGCGCAGACGGCGACATCTGCGGCCCGGGAAATCGACGGCCTCGCGTGCGTCACCGACGTTCGCGACGCTGAGCAGGTTGACGCCGCACTCGCCGCCACCGTCGAGAAGCTAGGAACGCCAACCCTCTTGGTGAACAATGCCGGTGGAGTCTTTTGGTCCGGCCTGCTGGAAACCTCCCCCAACGGATGGGACGCGCTGATCCGCATCAACTTGACCCAGGTCTTGCTGTGCACGCAACGGGTCGCGCGCGCCATGGTAGAAGCCGGCTTGGGCGGCAGCATCATCAACGTCAGCACGATCGAGGCGGTGCGGGCAGCGCCCGGGTTTGCCGCCTATGCCGCGGCGAAGGCCGGGGTCGTGAACTTTACGAAAACCGCTGCGCTCGAACTCGCGCCGCACGGTATCCGTGTCAACGGACTGGCTCCCGACTTCACACTGACCGAGAGCCTCGCGAAGATGGCCCCTGCGGGGTCCGAGAACGCCAGATTCATGGTGCCGATGGGCAGAGCCGGCCACGTCGACGAAATGGCCGGGGCGGCAGTCTTCTTAGCCGGCGATCTCAGCGCATACGTGACTGGACAGACGCTGCATGTCGACGGCGGTACCGCCGCGGCCGGGGGTTGGTACCACCATCCCCAGACCGGGCACTACATCCTCGGCCAGCCGACGTCCATTACGTGATACGACCCTATCGAAGTCAAACGCAATGCGTCCGTTCATGACTCAATCCATGCAGAGAAAACATCGACCGATAACCGTGGCGGAGGAGGATTCGGTGGTGAAGATTGATGCAGCCGTACAAGCCATGCTGGCGCGCGAGGAGATTCGCCAACTGCCGTTCCGCTACGCCACCGCGATCGAAACCCGCGACGTCGACGCGATGGCTGACCTGTTCGTTCCGCACGCGCGGTTCGGTGATTACGGAGAGGGTCGCGATGGCGCGCGCCGTCTCATGTCCGACAGCCTCGACGCCAGCGTGTTCGCGGTCATTCTGGTCGCCAACCACCTCATCGAGCTCGACACCGAGGACCGGGCACACGGGCAGGTCTGGGCGCAGTGCTTCGCCCACACGCACGCC
>DASTKA010000036.1:0-2298 GCA_035716165.1 Mycobacterium sp.
AGGCCGACAGCGACGAGTCGCGCACCATGCGCGGCTCGTAGTAGTCGACGTTGCGGGCCTTCTGGTCGGGCGTGAACGCGTGGCTTTGCCAATGCATCGCCAGCACCAGGTCGGCCTGCTTGATCACCTGCGCGGGGTACAGCCGCACGTAGGCCTCGTGCAACAGCAGCGGGTAGGTGGTGTTGCGTTCGAAGTCCCATTCGGCGAAGGTGGTGAAGCCCTCGCACTGCTGATGGACCCCCAGGCCGGAGTCGTACGGAATGTTGGCGGCGTCGGCGGCGTCGCGCCAGGACGCCGTCTCCTCGGTGGTGACGCCCAGCGCCTTGGCCACGTCGGGGTGGCGATTGCAGGCGTCGGCGGCGACGCGCAGATTGTGCGCGGCCATCAGGTTGGTGAACGCGTTGTCGCGCACGATCGCCGTGTACTCGTCGGGGCCGGTGACACCGTCGAGGTGCCAGACGCCGTGCCGGTCGTGATGGCCGAGGGACATCCAGAGCCGGGCGGTCTCGACCAGCACCTGCAGGCCGCACTCGGCTTCCAGGTCCTCGTCCCCGGTGACGATCCGGTAGCGCTCGAAGGCCATCGCGATGTCGGCGTTGATGTGCCAGGCCGCCGTGCCGGCCGGCCAGTAGGCCGAGCACTCCTGACCGCGGATGGTCCGCCACGGAAAGGCGGCACCCTCCAGGCCGAGTTCGGCCGCCCGCTCCTGGGCCAGGTCCATCGTGGAGGCGCGCCAGCGCAGCGCATCGGCGACGGTGTGCGGCGCGGTGTAGGTGAGCACCGGCAGCACGTAACCCTCGGTGTCCCAGAAGGCGTGGCCGTCGTATCCGGTTCCGGTCAGCCCCTTGGCGGCGATCGCGCGGCGTTCGGCGCGGGCGCTGGCCTGGAGCAGGTGGAAGAGCCCGAATCGTACGGCCTGCTGGGATTCGGAGTCACCGTCGACCTCGACGTCGGCGCAATCCCAGAATTCATCGAGATACTTGCGTTGCGAATCCAGCAGCCCCTGCCAGCCGGTGTAACGGCCGCTGTGCAGCGCGGCGGCGACCTGGTCGCGCAGCGCCGGACGCGAGCGCATGCTCGACCAGCCGTACGCGATGTATTTGACGATGCGCAGCTTCTGTCCCTGGCGCAGACCGCAGATGACGGTGGTCCGCGCCAGATCGGCGCGCGCATCCGTGCCGACCTCGACGCGCCCTTCGACGTCGACCTCGTGATCCATGCCGGCGGCCATCATCAGCGCGCTGCTGCGCGTCCGGTGCATGAGAACCGCTCCGGTATCGGTGTGTTCGTGAGCGACCTCTTCGAGCGGGTTCTCCAGGATGGCCGACACCCGCGGGTCGCCGGACGTCTCCGGCTGGTCCTCGTTCGTGACCAGCTCCGACTGCACCGTCACTCGAACGAACTCCTCGACCGCCTCCACGCAGTACTCGATGGCGGCGAGGCCGCGCTGGGCGAGGGACACCAGCCGGGTGGAGACCACCTTGACCTCTTTGCCCGCGGGCGAGCGCCAGTGCGCCGTGCGGGTCAGCGTTCCGGCGCGCAGGTCCAGATCGCGCTCGTGGGAGAGCAATTCGCCGTAGCGGACGTCGAACGGCTCGTCCTCGACGAGCAGCCGGATGATCTTGCCGTTGGTGACGTCGACCAGTGTCTGGCCGGCTTCGGGGTAGCCGTATCCGGCCTCGGCGTAGGGCAGCGGCCGGATCTCGTAAAAGGAGTTCAGGTAGGTGCCCGGCAGGCCGTACGGCTCGCCCTCGTCGAGGTTGCCGCGCAGCCCGATGTGCCCGTTGGACAGGGTGAACAGCGATTCGGAATTCGCCAGCAGATTGAGGTCGAGGTGGGTCTCGCGGACGTGCCAGGGCTCAACGGGGAACGATTCGTCGGTGATCATGACTGCAGCAGCTCGGCGAGGTCGGTGACCACCACGTCGGCGCCGTTGCGGCGTAAGTCTTCGGCCTGGCCCACCCGGTCGACGCCCACCACGAAGCCGAAGTTACCGGCCCGGCCTGCTTCCACACCGGACAAGGCGTCCTCGAACACGGCCGCGGCGTCGGCGGGGACGTCGAGCAGCTGCGCCCCGCGCAGGTAGGAGTCGGGGGCCGGCTTGCCGGCGATGTGTTCGTCGCGCAGTGTGACGCCGTCCACCCGCTGCTGCACCAGCCGGTCCAGGCCGGTGATCTCGAGGACGTCGCGGGTGTTGGCGCTCGACGACACCACCGCGATCCCCAGCCCCGCCTTCGACACCGCGTCGAGGTAACGGCGCGACCCGTCGAACACCTTGACGCCGTCCTCCTTCAAGAC
>DASTKA010000037.1:0-3662 GCA_035716165.1 Mycobacterium sp.
CAGCTCGAAGACGGCACGGTGCGTGGCGGTGTCGAGCAGGTCGACAACTTCACCCCGCCCTTCGACCTGGACGGGCGCTGGGTCGGCGAAGCCAGCTTCCTGTTGCCCCCCGATCTGCCGCTGGGCTATCACCGGGTGCACCTGCGCTCCGGTGACTGCGAGACCAGCACGGCACTGATCGTGACGCCGGATTGGCTCGGGTTGCCCGAGCGGCTCGGCGCCCGCCGCGCCTGGGGCCTGGCCGCTCAGCTCTACAGCGTGCGGTCGCGGCAATCGTGGGGCGTCGGCGATCTGACCGATCTGACCGACCTGGCGGTGTGGTCAGCCTCTCGGCACGGCGCCGACTATGTCTTGGTCAATCCGCTGCACGCCGCGGCGCCCACCAAACCGATGGAGCCGTCGCCGTACCTGCCTACCTCGCGGCGCTTCGTCAACCCGATTTATCTTCACGTCGAGGCAATCCCGGAATTCGCGGACCTGACCAAGCGCAGCCGGGTGCGCCGGCTGCGCTCCGAGGCTCAGCAGGGCGCGGGCCGCGTCGACGCAATCGACCGCGACGGTTCATGGGCGGCGAAGCGTGCAGCGCTCAAGCTCCTGCACCAAGAACCGCGGTCGGCGGGAAGGGAGCTGTCCTACGCGGCGTTTCGCGACCGCGAGGGCCGTGCGTTGGACGACTTCGCCACCTGGTGCGCGCTGGCCGAAAAGTACGGCGACGACTGGCATTCCTGGCCCGAGGGGCTGCAGCACCCCGACGCGTCGGGGGTAGCGGACTTCGTCAAAAACCGTTCGGACACAGTCGATTTCCATCGCTGGCTGCAGTGGCAACTCGACGAGCAGCTTGCCGCGGCGCAGTCGCAGGCGATCCGGGCCGGCATGTCATTGGGCATCATGCATGACCTGGCCGTCGGTGTGCATCCCAACGGCGCCGACGCCTGGGCACTGCAGGACGTGATGGCGCTGGGCGTGACCGCAGGCGCGCCGCCGGACGAGTTCAATCAGCTGGGCCAGGACTGGTCCCAACCGCCCTGGCGCCCAGACCGGTTGGAAGAGCACGAATATCGGCCTTTTCGCGCGCTGATCCGCGCGGTGTTGCGGCATGCCGGTGGGGTGCGAATCGACCACATCATCGGGCTGTTCCGGCTGTGGTGGATCCCGCGCGGTACCCCACCCACCGAAGGCACCTACGTGCGGTACGACCACGAAGCCATGATCGGCATCGTCGCCCAGGAGGCGCACCGCGCCGGCGCGGTGGTCGTCGGGGAGGATCTCGGCACGGTCGAGCCGTGGGTGCGGGACTACCTCTTGCTACGAGGCTTGCTGGGCACCTCGATCCTCTGGTTCGAGTTGGACCGCGACGGCAACGGTGGCCCGCTCCCGGCCGAGCGCTGGCGTGAGTACTGCCTGTCCTCGGTCACCACGCACGATCTGCCTCCCACCGCAGGCTATCTCGCGGGTGACCATGTGCGGCTGCGTAATTCGTTGGGATTGCTGACCCGTCCCGTCGAAGAGGAGCTCGAGTCCGACCGGACCGAGCTGGCGGCGTGGTTGGCCGAGCTGCGCCGGGTCGGGTTGCTCGAGGACGGCGAAGACGACCCCGAGCACATCGTGGTGGCGCTGTATCGCTATCTGGGCAGGACGCCGTCGCGGCTGCTGGGAGTGGCGCTGACCGATGCCGTCGGTGACCGCCGCACCCAGAACCAGCCCGGCACCACCGACGAATACCCCAACTGGCGGGTGCCGCTGACGGGTCCCGACGGTCGCGCGGTGATGCTCGAGGACGTGTTCACCGATCGCCGGACGGCCACGCTCGCCGAAGCCGTGCGTGCCGCGATAGCACCTGCCGCGGACGAAACGGCGACCCGCGAGTCGGCCGGGCGGGTGCCTTGTTAGCTTCAAAAACCATGAAAGTCTCAGTCGTGGCCCCGGTTGCCGACGGTGTCACCGCGGACCCCGACTGGATGGTGGCCTTCGCGCGCCATCTCGAAGCCTGCGGGTTCGAATCGATCGTCGTCGTCGAGCACACGGTGCTGCTCACCCGTTACGACAGCGTTTATCCCTACGACAATTCGGGACGCGTCGGCCTGGCGCCACACTGCCCCATCCCCGATCCGCTTGACCTGCTTGCGTTTTTGGCCGGCCACACCAGCAGCCTGGGGTTGGCGACCGGCGTGTTGGTCTTGCCCAATCACCACCCGGTCGTGCTGGCCAAGCGGGCCGCCACCGTCGACGCCCTGTCGGGCGGCAGACTGCGCCTGTGCGTGGGTGTGGGCTGGCTGCAGGAGGAGCTGGCCGCGTGTGATGTGGACTTCGAGAGCCGGGGCCGGCGGGCGGACGAGCAGCTGGCCGTCATGCGGGAGTTGTGGGCGCAACGGCCCGACGGAGCGTCCTTCACCGGCGAATTCTTCGATTTCGAGAACGTCATGTGCTACCCGAAACCCGTTGCGGCGGAGCGTCTCCCGATTCACATCGGCGGGCACAGCCGAGCGGCCGCGCGCCGCGCCGGACGCCTCGGCGACGGCTTCCAGCCGCTCGGGGTGACCGGGCCGCGACTGACGTCGTTGATCGCACTCATGCGTGAAGAGGCGTCGTCGGCGGGCCGCGATCCGGCGGCGCTCGAACTGTCGCTCGGCCATCTGGTCACCAAGATCGATGCCGAGCGCGCGGCCGGCCTTGCCGATCAGGGCGCCGACCGTCTGGTGCTGGCCATGCCGCCGGCCACCGACATCGAGCAGGCCAAAGACCTGCTGTCGGCGTGCGCGCAACGGCTGTCCTTGGGCTCATGAACTTCTCAGCCGAACAGCGGGCCGCGCTGAGCGACGTGGTGCACCGGTACGCGGCCAACATCGATGACCGCGAATTCGGTGCTGTTGCACGACTTTTCACTACCGATGCCGAGCTGCTGGTGCCCGCACCGCCGGCCGATCTGCGGCCGATCCATGCGCATCGCGGACAGGAGGCTATCGCCACCGCGGTCGCGGCCGTCGCCGCGGTCGTTCGCACCGAGCACGCGATCGTCGGTGAGGTGTACGACCCCGGGGCCCGACCCGGCACGGCCCGCGGGCGCATCGCATGCGTCGCGCACCACTGGGACGAGCGCGACGCGGAGGCGGTGGACGTGGCGTGGCACCTGCGCTACGACGACGAGTACGCGCTGACGGATGCGGGCTGGCGGATCAGTCGCCGGGCGCTGACGGTCAACGCCATCGAGACCCGCCCGGTGCGCCGACTGCTGCCCCGTGACCCCGCCTAGCGTGTTGCCAGCACATTATGCGCACACTCACAGGCAAACTCGCCGGTTCGCATCTGCGGAGTGAGTCGGCGTCTTTTGGGGGTAGGTGCGGCTGATGTCGGTCGGTTCCGGCCGGACTTTGCGCGCTCGATTCGTCCGCTGGCCACGCCGTTCGCATCGATGCCGCGACCAGAGCCTTCGGTCCCGATCGACTCCAATTAATCCAGGTGCGTTCGTGTAATTTCGGCCGCGTGACGAACACCGTTGATTCCGCGGGGACCGGTGGAGGGCGATCGGCCCTGGCAGTCGGCACGCCGCTGACGTCCATCCCGGACTACCGCAACGAGATACACAGCGCCGAAGACGTCATCGATGTGGAGCATTACGGGGGCGGCTTCGACCTCACCCGGCGGGCCACCGCTCCGAAGCTGCG
>DASTKA010000038.1:0-2338 GCA_035716165.1 Mycobacterium sp.
GCGACCATCTGGACGGCCGGGTTCGCGGTGCCGGACCTGGCCGCGCGCAGCGGCCTGCACACCGACCCGATGGGCCGGCTGCTCACCGACGAGACGCTCACCAGCATCGACGACGAGCGCATCGTCGCCGCGGGTGACGCCGCCGCGCCGTCTGGTCAGCCGTTGCGGATGAGCTGCCAGGCCGCCGGTCCGATGGGTGCCCAGGCCGCCAACACCGTCCTCGCCCGCATCGCCGGCGACGTCCCCGCGCCGCTGAACCAGGCGTTCGTCGGGCAGTGCATCAGCCTGGGGCGCACGCACGCCACCTTCCAGATGGCGCGCACCGATGACACCCCGGTGAACATGTACCTCGGTGGCCGGGCGGCGGCGTCGCTCAAGGAAGCGATCTGCAAGGGCACGGTGTGGTCGATCCGGCGGGAGGCCGCCAAGCCCGGTTCGTATCGCTGGATCAAGGGCGGCAAGCGGCCCGCGCAGTTGCCCACCGAAGAGGGGGTCGCCGCGCGATGACCCAAGCACCGACCGGCAGCGAGCACGCCGAACGGTTCACCTTGCTGCGGCCACTGCTGTTCACCATCGCCTACGAGATGCTGGGCTCGGCGACCGAGGCCGACGACGTCTTGCAGGACAGCTATCTGCGGTGGGCGGCGGTCGACTTGGCGACGGTACGCGACACCAAGTCGTATCTGGCGCAGCTGGTCACCCGCCAGGCGCTGAACTCGCTGCGGGCCGGTGCTCGCCGGCGTGAGGATTACGTGGGGCCGTGGCTACCCGAGCCGCTGTTGCTCGAGGAGCAGGATCCCGCCGCCGATGTCGTTCTGGCGGAGTCGATTTCGATGGCCATGCTGGTGTTGCTGGAAACGTTGAGTCCGGACGAGCGGGCCGTGTTCGTGCTGCGCGAGGTTTTCGGTTTCGACTACGGCGAGATCGCCGAGGCGGTGGGCAGGCCGGCGCCCACCGTCCGGCAGGTCGCGCACCGGGCACGCGAACATGTGCGGGCCCGGCGGAAGCGATTCGACGCGGTGGACCCGGAGCGCAACGCCGAGCTCACCGCGCAGTTTCTGGCCACCGCGGCCGGCGGTGACGTGGACGCGCTGATGACGATGCTCGCCCCGGACGCCACCTGGACCGCCGACAGCGGCGGCGTGGTGAGCGCCGCCCGCCGGCCGGTGGTCGGCGCCGAGAAGGTCGCCCGCGCCATCGCCGGCCTGATGCGCCGGGCCGCGGCACTGGGCACGATGCGGGTGGAGATGGTGACCTGCAACAGCGCCCCGGCGGTGCTGCTCTACCTCGGCGAACAGCTCGAGGGCGTGATCACCCTGGAGATCGCCGAGGACAAGATCACCAACTTCTACGTGATGCGCAACCCGCAGAAACTGGCCGCGCTGGCCACGGCCCGCGACATCAGCCGCAGCTGAGCGTGGCGATCGCAAACGCGGCGTAGCCGGGTGCAGCGGGTCGCCACCATCCGACCAGCGCCTGGGCGCCGGGGGTGCGAAACGCCGCCGCTCTGACAAGCTAGGGCTGTGCGAATCGACCGGCTCGGCGACCTTGGCGCCGCACCCCAGGTGCTGCGCGCGCTGGGTGACGCCACCGGCCGGCTGGGACTGCCACCGCCGGCCGCGCTGACCGGCGAGTGGTTCGGCGCGCTGGCGGTGATCGCGCCCAGCCTGTCGGTGCGACCGGTGCAGGTCGACGACGTGTTCGCGGTCCCGGCGTCGCGGACGCCCGAGCCGCACGCGGTGGGCGGCGGCTGGATCGGTTACCTGTCGTATCCCGACCCCGGCGCCGACGCACAGCCCAACCGACTTCCGGAGGCCGCGGGCGGCTGGACCGACTGCGTGCTGCGCCGCGACCGCGACGGCCGCTGGTGGTACGAAAGCCTCTCCGGTGCGCCGATGCCGGAATGGCTCACCGTCGCACTGACCACACCTACGGCCGCACCGCGCGAGTGCCACATCGATTGGGACATCGCCGACCGGGCGGCACACCGCGACGGCGTCCTGGCCTGCCTGGAAGCCATCGGTGCCGGCGAGGTCTACCAGGCGTGCGTGTGCACGCAGTTCACCGGAACGGTCACCGGCGCCCCGCTGGACTTCTTCATCGACGGCGTCGCGCGCACCTCCCCGGCCCGGGCCGCCTACGTCGCCGGCACGTGGGGTGCGGTGGCGTCGCTGTCGCCGGAACTCTTCTTGCGGCGGCGCGGCATGGTCGTCACGTCCAGCCCTATCAAGGGCACGTTGCCGTTGGACGCCTGGCCGGCGGCCCTGCGCGCGTCGGCCAAAGACGTCGCCGAGAACATCATGATCGTCGACCTGGTGCGCAACGACCTCGGCCGGGT
>DASTKA010000039.1:0-4666 GCA_035716165.1 Mycobacterium sp.
CACGAACTGACGTTGATTGACCATCCGGTCCAGATCGGCGCGGGGGGTGTCGCGCGACCTGACGTATCCGAGCGCGTTCCGCCCGTCGAGGGTGTGGCAGCCGGCCGGTAGGTCGATGCCGGCCAGTGGGTCGTCGAACGACGTCTTTGCGCACACCGTCACCCCGCCGAGCGCGTCCACCAACGCGGCGAACCCGCCGAACCCGACCTCCGCGTAGTGATCAAGGCGCAATCCGGTGGCCTGTTCCACCGTCTGGACCAGCAACTGGGCACCGCCGATCGCGAACGCGGCGTTGATTTTGTCCTTGCCATGTCCCGGGATCGGCACATAGGAGTCGCGCGGTATCGACACCATGGTGGTCTTCGTATCGGATCCGATGCCCGGCAAATGGACCAGCAGGATGGTGTCGGTACGACCGTTACCGGTGTCCCCGCCGGTGGCCAGATCTTGTTGCTGCTCGGCGCTGAGCCCCTGGCGGCTGTCGGATCCGACGATCAGCCAGTTGGTGCCCTGGCCGGTACCGGGACGGTCCGGGTAGTCGGCGAGCACCGGTTGGCGGTGCAGTTTGTTGTCGAACCAGAGGGCACCGGCGATCACGCCCGCGCCCAGCAGCAGCGCGCCCACCAGCAGGACCGACACCAGTGTGCGGATCCAGCGGCGCTTGCGGCGCGGCCGGGACGTGCTGGGTGCCTGGGGTCGCGGCGGCGGTACCCGGGGCGCCGGCGCAGCGGCGGCCGGCTGCCGTGCGGGCCGGTGCAGCGGCTGGGTCTGCGCGGTCGGTGACGGCGGCGGGACGGCCTGGCGGCGGATCACCTGCGGCGGCTCGGGGCGCGCCGGCCCGGGCGGGCTCCACCTTGGAGGCCGCCGGCGCTCGGGTGGGCGGTCGCCGTTCACCTGGTTAACGTACGTGCCCGGGGCGCCGCCGCGCCGGTACGCCGCGAGTTCGGCTAGCCGCGCGCGCGTAGCCCGTTGATGAACGGACAGCCCATCAGCACCCTGATGGCCTGGCTCAGGCCGGTCATGTCGTCGACCGGCTTGTGGAACGGCAGCCGGACGTCGTGATCGCGGTCATCGCCCTCGACGCGGAACCGAACGCCATAGCGGTCCAGGCCCAGGGGTCGCACGTGCCCGCGTCGCAGCGGCGCCGGCAGCCTCGAGACCAGCCGCGCCAGGACGTCGCCGTGGGCGGTATCCAGGTGGCGCAGCAGGCTCGACTCGAGAGCGCAGAACGGGTCAGGCCGGGCGTCTAACAGGTCGCCGATGCTGACCGGCTCTGCGCCGGTGGCATCGGTGACGACCACGGAGGCGATCTCGAGCCGAAACAGAGTGAAGCGCGGCTCTTCGCTGCGAGCGGGGGCGCATCGCGGGGTGTCGATGCCCAGCAGGGCGGGAGTGGGGCACTCGGCGGCGATCAGGTCGAGCGTGCCGAGGATCTCCGTCGGGTGCACCTCTTGGAGGCGCCCGCGCACCCACACCAGCGAACGGACCGGTTCGCGCAGCGGAAGCGGCGCGTAGTCGGTCAGCTCCAGCAGTGCTTGGGATCCTGAGATGGGTCGCACCAGCTCACGCGCCCGCTCGACGGGAACCGCCAGCGCGACGGATCCGTCGTCCATGAGGTGGTGCACGGGAGTGGGGACCGGGTCGTCATGCTCGATGGCCAACAGCGCGCCGCCGGCGCGGACACAGGCGCTGCGAATCCGTTCGGCGGTGGTCGGGGCGGGACAGCTCAACGGTAACACCATTCTCATCCTTTGATTAGGTAAGCCTAAGTTAACTCACCGGTGGTGACGCCGCAAGACTTTTCTGTCCTGTGCGCCGCTAGGGTTGGGACGTGGCCCGCATCGCTTACCTCGGTCCGGAGGGGACGTTCACCGAGGCGGCACTGCGGCAGATCACCGCCGCCGGACTGATCCCTGAACAACTCCCGGCCGGAGTGCAACCCTGGCCGATGGAAAGCACCTCCGCGGCACTGGACGCCGTGCGAGACGGCGCCGCCGACTATGCCTGCGTACCGATCGAGAACTCGATCGACGGCTCCGTGACGCCCACCCTGGACAGCCTTGCCATCGGCTCACCGCTGCAGGTGTTCGCCGAAACCACGCTGGACGTCGCCTTCAGCATCGTCGTCAAAGCCGGCCGCAGCGCCGCGGACGTGCGGACGCTGGCGGCCTTCGGTGTCGCGGCGGCCCAGGTGCGGCAGTGGGTGGCCGCCAACCTGCCCGACGCCGAACTGCGGCCCGCGTATTCCAACGCCGATGCCGCCCATCAGGTGGCCGACGGCCGCGTCGACGCCGCGGTGACCTCGCCGCTGGCCGCCACGCATTGGGGCCTGGCCACCCTCGCCGAGAGCGTGGTGGACGAATCCAATGCCCGCACCCGCTTCCTTCTGGTCGGCCGGCCGGCGCCGCCACCGGCCCGCACCGGAGCCGACCGCACGTCGGTCGTGCTGCGCGTCGACAACACGCCGGGCGCATTGCTGGCCGCGCTCGCCGAATTCGCCGTCCGTGGCATCGACTTGACCCGCATCGAATCCCGGCCCACCAGAACGGGACTCGGCACCTACCGGTTCTTCGCCGATTGCGTGGGCCACATCGACGACGAAGCCGTCGCCGAGGCACTCAAAGCGCTGCACCGTCGTTGTGAGGATGTGCGGTACCTGGGATCCTGGCCTACCGGCTCACCGGCCGGGGCGTCGCCGCCTGCTGCCGGCGAGGCCGCGCTCTGGCTGCAGCGGCTGCGAGACGGAAAGCCCGACGAGCGGGGGTCGCAGCGGTGAGCGGCCGGCTGATCCTGGTGCGCCATGGCCAGTCATTCGGAAACGTCCAACGCCGACTCGACACCCGCCCGCCCGGGGCGGAGTTGACGCCGCTGGGCCGCGACCAGGCCCGGGCGTTCGCCCGCGGTTCGGGGCGGCCGGCGATGCTCGCGCACTCGGTGGCTACCCGCGCGTTGCAGACCGCCGCGGTGATCGGGAGCCAGCTCGAGATGCCCCCCATTGAGGTGGCCGGCGTCCACGAGGTTCAGGTCGGGCGGCTGGAGAACCGCAACGACGACGACGCCGTGGCCGAATTCAACGCGATCTACGAGCGGTGGCACCACGGCGAACTCGACGTGGCGCTTCCCGGCGGCGAAACCGGCAACGACGTGCTGGACCGCTACGTTCCGGTGCTCACCGGCCTGCGAATGCGCTATCTCGACGATCGCGACTTCCACGGCGACATCGTCGTCGTCAGCCATGGCGCGGCGATCCGGTTGGCGGCGGCGGTGCTCGCCGGGGTGGAAGCCGACTTCGCGCTGGACCATCACCTGGACAACGCCGAGTCGGTTGCCTTGACCCCGATCACCGACGGGCGCTGGAGTTGCGTGCGCTGGGGAACGTTGACGCCGCCGTTCTACCCGGAGGAAGAGGCGACCCCGGTCGCGGACGCCGTGCGATCAAGCACCGATCCGATGGGTTGATTCCTCGATCAGACGGCCAGCGCGATCACTTCAGTGCAGGCGCAGCCGACGGCGTCGCAGTCGATGATGAACGCGTGTGGCAACAACTCAGGACTGAAGCAATCAGGCTCCGTGCATTCCGACCGGTGCAGTGCATGGCGAATGATGGTGCCGTGACAGTGATCTAAGCCTGCCCGGCAGTCGCGGCAGTCAATGCTCATAGGTGAGTTCATAGCACCCGTCACGGACGAAACCGGGATGCCGCGCCGCCCACGATTGCGGCGCCTTGCAAGTTCTCAGCCCCAGCCGAGCTGGTGCAGTCGCTCGTCGTCGATGCCGAAGTGGTGAGCGATCTCGTGGATCACCGTGATGGCCACCTCCTCGACGACCTCGTCCTCGGATTCGCACACGTCCAGCAGCGCCTGGCGGTAGATGGTGATGGCATCCGGCAGCGATCCGAAGTAGTCGGAATCGCGTTCGGTCAGCGCCACGCCCTCGTACAGCCCGAGCAATTCGGCGTCTTCGGGATGGCGGTCCTCGATCAGCACGACGACGTTGTCCATGGCGGCAGCCAGTTCGGGCGGGATCAGGTCGAGTGCGTCGGAAACCAGTTCGTCGAAGCGCTGCGGATCCATCCGCACGGACACCCGACTAGCCTCCCGGCGGGGGCTCGGCGGGCGGTGCCTCCGGTGCGGGATTCGCCGGTGGCGGTGGCGGCGGTGGTGGCGGTGGCGCCGGCGCCTCGGGTGCCGGGTTGGCCGGCGGGGCGCCGTTATCCGCCGGCGGGGGCGCCTGTTGCTGCGGCGCCTGCTGACCCGGCTGCTGGCCGGGCATGTGCTGGTTGTTGGGCGGGACCTCCGGGGCCGAGCCGGTGCCAGAGCCGGCGCCGGAGCCGGAGCCGGACTGAGTTGACGGCGACTGAGCCGGTGTCTGAAGCGGAATCGGCGGCACGTTCAGCCGGTCTTCGGGAATGTCGGGCGGGGGCACCGGCGGCTGACCGTTGATCAGCAGTTGACCCTTGGCGCCGTTCAGCAGGGTGGCCCAGCCGCCGTTGCCCAGCGTGGCGCCGATGCTGCAGGCCACCTGCCGGCTGCCCGCCGTCCAACTGGCCAGCGGCACCGTCGGGTAGATCAGCGTCAGGGTGGTGGTGCGCAGTTTGACCGGCGCCAGATATGCGTCCGTCATCTTGGTGCACGAGTCTTTGATGAAGCCGTCCTGGTCGGGCTCG
>DASTKA010000040.1:0-3972 GCA_035716165.1 Mycobacterium sp.
CCGGCGACGGTGGTGGCGGGCGTTGACTTTGGCGACCCCGCTTTCGCGGCGACCGTGCGCGACGGTGTCGGTCGGATCGAGCAGCTCATGGACACCGAGCTGCGCAGCGCCGACGACATCATGACCGAGTCGCTGACGCACCTGTTCAAGGCAGGCGGCAAGCGGTTCCGGCCGCTGTTCGCCGTGCTGTCGGCGCAGATCGGGCCCAACCCCGGCAGCGCGGACGTCACCATCGCCGGCGCCGTCATCGAACTGGTGCACCTGGCCACGCTGTATCACGACGACGTGATGGACGAGGCGGAGGTTCGGCGCGGCACCCCAACCGCCAACGTGCGCTGGGGCAACAACGTCGCCATCCTGGCCGGGGACTATCTGTTCGCGACGGCGTCCCGGCTGGTGTCGCGGCTGGGGCCGGAGGCCGTGCGGTTGATCGCCGAGACGTTCGCCCAGTTGGTGACGGGGCAGATGCGCGAGACCCGCGGGTTCGTCGAGGGGTCCGACCCGATCGAGCACTACCTGAAGGTGGTGTACGAGAAGACCGCGTGCCTGATCGCCGCGGCGGGCCGATTCGGTGCGATGTTCTCGGGCGCGGACGCCGACCAGGTGGAGCGGCTGAGCCGCCTCGGCGGCATCGTGGGCACCGCGTTCCAGATCTCCGACGACATCATCGACATCGACAGCGACTCCCGCGAGTCCGGCAAGCTGCCCGGCACCGACGTGCGCGAGGGCGTGCACACCCTGCCGATGGTTTACGCGCTGCGCGAACCGGGTCCCGAAGCGGCGCGGTTGCGTGAGCTGTTGGTCGGGCCCATCGACGACGACGAGGCGGTGGCCGAGGCGCTGGGGCTGTTGCGGGCATCGCCGGGCATGGCCAAGGCCAAGCGCTCGCTTCAGGAGTACGCGGCGCAGGCCCACCAGGAGCTGGCCTTATTGCCGGATGTGCCGGGCCGCCACGCCTTGCAGACGCTGGTCGACTACACCATCAGCCGGCACGGCTAGCGGCGGCTCCCGCGGGCCTGCGGAACCAACAGGGCCACCTCGGGCGTTCAATGAGCTGTAATCGGCATTAACGCGCGCCCAGAGTGTTGGCAAGGAGGACATCGATGACCTGGCATCCGCATCACAACACGTTCAAGACGTTCGCGTTGTTGGTTGGCATGTCCGCGTTGATCGTGTTCGTCGGCTCGCTGTTCGGCAAGACCGCGATGTTCCTCGCGGTGCTGTTCGCCATCGGAATGAACATCTACACGTACTACAACAGCGACAAGCTGGCGCTGCGGGCCATGCATGCGGTGCCGGTATCGGAGGTGCAGGCGCCGGCCATGTACCGCATCGTGCGTGAGCTGGCCACCGCCGCGCACCAGCCGATGCCGCGGCTCTACATCAGCGACACCAACGCGCCCAACGCATTCGCGACCGGCCGTAACCCCCGCAACGCGGCGGTCTGCTGCACCACGGGCATTTTGGACATCCTCACCGAGCGCGAGCTGCGCGCCGTGCTGGGACACGAGCTTTCGCACGTCTACAACCGCGACATTCTGATCTCGTGCATCGCCGGCGCGCTGGCGTCGGTGATCACCGCGCTGGCCAACATGGCCATGTTCGCCGGCATGTTCGGCGGTAACAACCGCGACGGCGAGAATCCCTTTGCGCTGCTTCTCGTTTCGTTGCTGGGGCCGATCGCCGCCACGGTGGTGCGGCTGGCGGTGTCGCGGTCACGCGAATACCAAGCGGACGAATCGGGCGCGGTGCTCACCGGTGACCCATTGGCGTTGGCGTCGGCTCTGCGCAAGATTTCCGGCGGGGTTCAGGCCGCCCCGCTGCCACCGGAGCCCCAGCTGGCCAGCCAGGCTCACCTGATGATCGCCAACCCGTTCCGGTCGGGCGAGCGGATCGGGTCGCTGTTTTCAACGCACCCGCCGATCGAAGACCGTATCCGCCGGCTGGAGGAAATGGCCGGGCGCTAGGCCCAGACGGCACGTACCATCGGGGTCGGATGGTGATTGGCGATGACTGAACCTAACTCGATGGAGATCCACGAGGCCGGGCTGGCATTGGATCTGCCCGACTTGATTTTCGAAACACGAGCCGGTGCGGGGATGAACCAGGCCCAGCTGGCTGAGGCGCTCGGCACGACGCGCGAAGCCGTCGCCGCGTGGGAAGACGGGACCGAGGTGCCCCGTGTCGACGTGCTGCAACGGTTGGCCCAGGTGTGCGGTAAGCGATTGCACATCCGCATCGACGTCGACTGACCTGCCGGGCTGGCTCCGCCAATTATGCTGCGGCCTCGGGCCTTTCGGCTCCGACCAGCGGTTCGAGCGCGTCGCGCTCGCCCGGCTCGTTCAAGCCCTCGAGATAAACCGTTCCGCCCGTCGCCTCATGCTGCTGCTGCCAATCGGTAATCGTCTGGTGGGCAGCGTGATCGAGGTAATGGACGGCAATGGCCACCGTCACCGTCCTGCCCTGCGGAACCGAGGCCAGGACCCGCGTCAGCCTCGGTAGCGCCAGGAAGGTGCAGGCCGCGCCCTCGATGCTCACCCGCCATTCGTCGTCGGTCGGCGTGGCTTCGATCTTCGCCCGGATCACCCGCCACCCGGTCAGCGCGATGGCCAGCGCGAGCCCGATCATGACCCCGTGCAACAGGTTGAGGAAGATGACGCTGACGGCCGTCACGACGTACACCGCCAGATCACCGTTCTTCATTGCTGTTTCGATGTGAGCCGGCTTCAGCAGCTGCATGCCGATGACGATGAGCAGACCGGCGAGGGCCGCCGTGGGGATCTCTTCGACCAATCCGGCGAACGGGATGGTGAACAGCAGGATCCAGAGACCGTGCATGATCGCCGAGGCGCGGGACTTGGCGCCCGCGTTGACATTTGTGGAACTACGCACGATGACCCCGGTCACCGGCAGCCCACCGATGGTGCCCGACACGATGTTGGCGGCTCCCTGCCCCACCAGCTCGCGGTTGAAATCGGTGCGCGGCCCGTTGTGCATCCGATCGACAGACACGGCCGACAGCAGGCTCTCGACGCTGGCGATCAGCGCCACGGTGATCACCCCGATCGCGACGGCGCCCCAGTTGCCGTGGGGAAGATCGGGCAACTGCAGCGCGTCCAGCGGCGACCCCTCGAGGTTGATCCGGCGCACGTGGAACGGGAGGACCACCGAAAGCACCGTCACCGCCACGATGGCCACCAAGGGACCCGGGATGCGGCGCACTTTGGCCGGAACCCATCGCCAGGCCACCAGGATGACGATCACCAGCACCCCGAGGATGACCCCCGGCCGGTGCGCACTGATGATCTGACCCGGAAGCCCGATGAGGTTATGCCAGGCCGTGCTCTTGGATTTCCCGCCGAGCAACACGTGCGCCTGCTGCAGGGCGATCGTGAGGCCGATGCCCGCCAGCATGGCGTGCACGACGACCGGTGAGATCGCAAGCGCGGCGCGCGCAACCCGGCTGAGGCCCAGCAGCACCTGCACGGCTCCGGCGGCAACGGTGATCAAGCACGTTATGCCCCAACCGAAATCAGACACCAGATCGGCGACGACCACCGTCAGCCCGGCCGCGGGACCGCTGACCTGCAGCGGAGAGCCGCCCAACCAGCCGACGATGATTCCACCGACAATCGCGGCGATCAGGCCGGCGAGCACCGGGGCGCCGGACGCGATCGCGATCCCCAGCGACAGGGGCAGCGCGACCAGGAAAACGACCAGGGATGACGGCAAGTCGTGCCGGATGATCCCGCGCAACGGGGTGACACGCGGTTCTGCCCCGTGATCTGCACGGGTCTTTTCACCCGTCTGTTCAGCGTTGTGCATCGGTCGCGTCCCTCGGTAGGTGTTAGCGGGGGATGTTCCGATATCCGCCCCGTCGTGCGCTCATTACCTCTTCGTAACGCGCTGGCGTACAAACGATTACGCCGGAGCAACCCGCAGGATCGCGCCCGCGAACCGCTGGTCGCCTGG
>DASTKA010000041.1:0-3149 GCA_035716165.1 Mycobacterium sp.
TTGGCCGGTGCCGCCTTCGGATACACCATGGGGATGGCGGAGATGGTGACGACGTTGATGCCGGCTTCCAGGTAGCCGACGATGTCGGCGATGACCTCGTCTTCTCGTCGGACGGCGGTCGCGCAGTAGGCGATGCAATCGGGTTTGGCGTCCAAGATTGCTGTCATGTCATCAGTCGCCGCAATGCCGACGTCGGGTCGTCCGCAGAGTTGACCGGCATCGGTGCCTACCTTCGTCTGGGAGGACACCTTGAGCCCGGTCAACTCGAGTGCGGGGTCGTCGATGATTGCGCGCAACGCAACGCTGCCCGTCATGCCGGTGCCGACGTGAACGACGCGACGCTTCGCGGTGCCAGGAGATGAAGTCACAGGTCTTGCCTCTCAGGGCGCTAGGAGCGGTTGCCAATTAGACTGTTCACAGCTTACTGTAGGGCAAACCAGTAAGGCTTACCAGTAGGTTCGGCAGTAACGGTGCAGACGAGCGTCCTTCTCGAGCTCGGCATCGGCCAGCAGCCGCTTCAACCGTTCCGAAGCAGTTGAGCCAATTCCAGGCATGCCTGCCGCCGGGCTTGGTGTGCGATGTCGAGCATCGGCATCGTCATGAACCCGTGAATGCCGCCGTCGAAGGGGCATCGCACGGTGATCACTCCCGCAGCATCGAGTGCGTCGGCGTAGGCGTTGCCCTCGTCACGAAGTGGGTCATGACCCGCGGTGACGATGACTGCGGGCGGTAGTCCCGCCAGGTTGGCTCGAAGCGGCGAGGCGTACGGGTGTTCCCGATCGGCACGCGCCGGGACATACTGGTCCCAATACCATTGCAGCGCCGGCTTCGGATTGTAGAAACCGTTGCCGAACAGGCGATAAGACTCGTTGTTGAAGTCGGCGGCGATCACCGGATAGATGAGCAACTGGCCCGCGATCGGGGGATCGCCACGATCGCGCGACATCAACGCGGTGACCGCAGCCAGGTTTCCGCCCGCGCTGTCGCCGCCCACCACAACGCGCTGTGCATCGCCGCCAACCGCGTCGGCATTGTCGGCCGCCCACCGGGCGACGGTGTAGACGTCCTCGGCGGCGTCGGGCCACTGGTTTTCCGGCGCCAGCCGGTAGTCGACCGAAATCACAACGGCTGGAACCTGATTGGCGATAGCACGGCACAGGCCGTCGTGACTTTCCAGGTCGCAGAACACAAAGCCACCACCGTGGGCGTACACCAGAATCGGCAGGCTATCGCCATCGGGCCGGTAGATCCGCACCGCGATGTCGCCGCCGGGCCCCGAGATGGATTCGTCTCGCACCTCGGCAACGGGCTCGAGCTTGGCAGGTGGCACGAAGCGGGAGCGGATGGTTGCCCTTGCCTGCGCACCGGTCATGGTGTGGACCGGCGGGAAGCCGGCGTCCAGCGCCTCGATCAGCGGCGCGATCTGTGGATCGAGGCTCACGCGTACTGCATCGAGGGCCGCGGCGCTGGGCGGGCAAGGCGCAACGGCCGCAGCGGCTGCAGTGTCGGCGCCACTCGCTGTGGGCCGCCTTCGACGTTGCGCCAGATGGCCATCGCCGTCATGCGTACCGGGGCGGCCAGGCGCTGATCGAACATCATGCGATTCATCGGACCGCACACGGATACAGCCGCGACGGCCTCGCCCGGGCTCCCGATCGGCGCTGCGACACAACCGAATCCGAGCAGCGACTCCTCGCGCTCGAACGCGATGCCGTGTGCCCGCACCTTGGCCAATTCGATTGCCAGTTGAGAGCCGTTGGCGATCGAGTACTTTGTCTTGCGGATCTGCAGGTCCACTTCGGCGTCCTCGTCACGGTAGGCCAGGATCGCCTTGCCGACGGCGGTGCAATGCGCGGGCTGACGGCTGCCCACCCGCGTGGGTATCGGCGCCAGCGGCGAGTCGCCGACCTTGTCGAGGTAGACCACGTCGGGCCTGTCCAGAACCGCGAGGTGTACGACGAGCCCTGTGGCGCGGTGCAATTCGCCCAGCAACGGGCCGGCGGCGCGCACCAGGCGGTCCTGATGCACGGCCAGCGAGCCCAACTCGACCAGGCGCATGCCCAGTTCGTAGTCGCGGCCGCTGCGGCGCAGCCAACGCAGCTGCACCAGGCGCTCGAGCATGCGATGTGCCGACGAGCGTGGCAGGCCGGTGCGGCGCACGATCTGGGCCAGCGTCAGCCGGCCCGGTCCGTCGAACGCGTCGAGGACCAACGAGATGCGGTCGATGACGGCGGTGGGGGTGGCTGATTCGACGGTGTCGACGGTCGCGGTCATCGGCCCTCCAAGGGTTGGTTATATCAGGCTGGAATATTCCTATTAGGAGTATATGTAGCACACGGACGTGGCCGTTGTCACTCACCGCAAGCAAAAATCCCGGCCGGGCGGGGTAGCGGCCGACGGGGACGGGGGTTAGCGCAGGTCAGCCCTTGGCTGCGGAACGGCCGGCGCGGCGGCCGTAGAAACTGCCGTCACCCAACGAGACGCCGCTGGCATAGCCCCAGGCTGCCAGCCCGGCGGTGCACCGGCCGGCGGCGAAGAGGCCCGGGATGGGTGCGCCGCTCACATGCAGCACCTCGGCGTCCAGCGTGGTGGCCAGCCCGCCCAGGGTGAAGCCGCCGGTGTTTTCCCGCAGGTCGACCGCGCCGACGGGGGAGCCGATCGGCTTGATCCATTCCGGCTTCTTGTGCAGCAGCGGATCCTCGCCGCGTGCGGCGCCGTCGTTGTACGCGGCCACCGTCGCCTGCAGCGACCCCGGCGGTAGCCCGATCTCGCTTTCCAGGTCGGCGACGGTGTCGGCCACCCAGGTCGCCGGGCGCAGCATGAACTTCGGCGACCACGAGGCCATCGCCTCCTCCTGCGCATCGCCGTCGATGACCAGATAGGCGACATTGTCCTGCTGATACAGCGTGAGCTGACCGATCCGGCCAGGGTAGGTGTCCTCGGCGACGTAGCGCTGACCGCGGCCGTTGACCAGGATTCCGCGCACCAGCTGCTGCGGGTCGATGAAAATCGCGACCTCGGTGGCGTCCATATGCGCCAGGTCGGCGCCCAGCGCCTGCGCCATCCGGATCGCCTGCCCGTCGTGCTGCTCGATGGAGGCGGCGGGCCGTCCTGCGATGCGCGGCGCGTAGCGCTGGACCATCGCGTCG
>DASTKA010000042.1:0-7019 GCA_035716165.1 Mycobacterium sp.
GAGCACCGCTCTTATGCGGTGCTGGCCGTGCAGGGACCCCGATCCGCGGACGTGCTCGGCCGGCTGGGCCTGCCCACCGACATGGATTACATGGCGTACGCCGACACCTCCTTCTCCGGCGTACCCGTGCGAGTCTGCCGCACCGGCTACACCGGGGAGCACGGCTACGAGCTGCTGCCGCCGTGGGAATCCGCCGGCGTGGTGTTCGACGCCCTGGCCGCGGCGGTCAGTGCGGCCGGCGGCGAGCCGGCCGGCCTGGGCGCGCGCGACACCCTGCGCACCGAGATGGGCTACCCCCTGCACGGTCACGAACTGGCCCCCGACATCTCCCCGCTGCAGGCCCGCTGCGGCTGGGCGATCGGCTGGAAGAAGGACCACTTCTTCGGGCGGGACGCCCTGCTGGCCGAGAGGGAGGCCGGCCCGCGGCGGCTGCTGCGTGGGCTGCGGATGGTGGGCCGCGGTGTGCTGCGCGCCGGGCTGACGGTGCTCGCGGGCGACACCCCGGTCGGCGTCACCACGTCGGGCACGTTCTCCCCGACACTGCAGGTTGGCATCGCGCTGGCGCTCATCGACACCGATGCCGGAATCGAGGACGGTCAGGAAGTCACCGTCGACGTCCGTGGCCGTCCCGCGGCATGCGAAGTCGTCCGGCCGCCCTTCGTCGCGGTGAAAACGCGCTAGCCGTGCGGCTTGCGCGGGCGAAATCCAATTCGGTAGGCGGATATACAATCGGCCAATGACCAGTGGCTCCCTCGAGTTCACGGTTTCGCGCTCGGCACATCCGGCGACCGACGCCGAACGCGAAACCATCCTGGCCGAGCCGGGTTTCGGCAAGTACTTCACCGACCACATGGTGTCGATCGACTACGACGGTGACGGCGAGGGTTGGCACAACGCGCGCGTCATCCCGTACGGGCCGATCGAGCTGGACCCGTCGGCGATCGTGCTGCACTACGCGCAGGAAATCTTCGAAGGGCTCAAGGCGTACCGGTGGGCGGACGGCTCGATCGTGTCGTTTCGCGCCGAGGCCAACGCCGCCCGGTTACGGTCCTCGGCGCGCCGGATCGCGATTCCGGAACTGCCCGAAGAGCTGTTCATGGAGTCCCTTCGCCAGCTGATCGCTGTCGACAACGCGTGGGTTCCGGCGGCCGGGGGCGAGGAGGCGTTGTACCTGCGCCCGTTCGTGATCGCCACCGAGCCGGGATTGGGTGTGCGGCCGTCCAAGCGCTACCGCTACCTGCTGATCGCCTCGCCGGCCGGCGCGTACTTCAAGGGCGGCATCAGCCCGGTCACCGTCTGGGTGTCGACGGAGTACGTGCGGGCCAGTCCGGGGGGAACCGGCGCGGCCAAGTTCGGCGGCAACTACGCGGCCTCGCTGTCGGCCCAGGCCGAGGCCGCGGCCAACGGCTGTGACCAAGTGGTGTGGCTGGACGCCGTCGAGCGTCGCTTCGTCGAAGAGATGGGCGGGATGAACATCTTCTTCGTCTTCGGCAGCGGGGGATCGGCGCGGCTGGTCACCCCCGAGCTGTCCGGATCGCTGCTGCCCGGCATCACACGAAATTCCTTGCTGCAGTTGGCCGTTGACGCTGGTTTCTCCGTCGAGGAACGCAAGATCGATATCGACGAGTGGCAGAAGAAGGCCGCCGCCGGGGAGATCACCGAGGTGTTCGCCTGCGGCACCGCCGCGGTCATCACCCCGGTCTCGCACGTGAAGTACGGCGATGCCGAGTTCACGGTCGCCGACGGCCAGCCCGGTGAAGTGACGATGGCGCTGCGCGACACGCTGACCGGGATTCAGCGCGGCACCTTCGCCGACACCCACGGCTGGATGGCCCGCCTGGGTTAGCGCGCTCGATCGCCCGGCCAGCCGGGCGGTCAGCCACGAGCGCCCGGCCCGCCGCACGCTAGGCGCTAGAACCGCACCAGACCCGCGAGCACCACGGCGCTCACCGTCGCGGTCACTTCGATCGCGGCGCCCAGCACGTCGCCGGTAATGCCGCCGAATCGGCGCACGCAGTGCCGCACCAGGATCGCCCCACAGCCCAGGCCCAGCAACACCGCCACCGGCCCCTGCCACGGCCGCGGCCCGGCCACCAGCGAAACGGCCAGCAGCACCGCGACCCAGGCCGCCACCACCGAACCGGGTTGGCTACCGGCGACCCGGACGCCCAGGGCGCTGCCGTCGGCCGCGGGCACCGATCGGTGACTGGCCAGCACCGCGGTCACCCGGCCCGCGAAAACCGCCACGGCGATCCCGGTCACGCCGGCGATGACCCGGCCCCCGGCGCCCAGCGCCGAAAACGCCAGCGCCTGCAGCATGATCACCACGACGACGGCGGCGACGCCGAACGGCCCGGTCGACCCCTCCCGCATCACCGCCAGCGCCCGCTGCGGCGGCCCGTAGCAGCCCAGGCCGTCGGCCGTATCGGCGACGCCGTCGACGTGCAGGCCACGGGTCGCCACCAGCAACACCGCGACGGCGAGCAGACCGGGCAGCGGGCTGGACGGCCCGAACACGTGAGTCCCGCCCCAGGTCACGGCCGCGGCCAGCGCCCCCAAAGCGGCGCCCACAATCGGCAACGCGGTCATGGCACCGCGACCCATCGGGGCGCTGGCTCGCCCCGGGACGGGCAGCACCGTCGCGAACGCGAAAGCCGTTGCCAGCGAACGGATCACGTCGGGGGATGGGCCTGAGAGGGACCGTCGACACGGTCGGACACACCGGCCTGGGCGAAGGTCGCCATCGACGACAGGGCCGCGACCGCGGCGCGCAGCACCGGCAGCGCCAGCGCGGCCCCCGTTCCCTCGCCCAGCCGCATGCGCAGGTCGAGAATCGGTTCCAGATCCAGCGCCGTCAGCGCCAGCGCATGAGCGGGCTCGGTGGACCGGTGACCGGCCTGCCACCACAGCCGGGCGCCCGGCGCCAGGTGCTCGGCGACCAGCGCGGCCGCCGTCACCGCCATGCCGTCGAGCAGCACCGGTGTCCGGCGCACCGCGGCCTGCGCGCAAAAGCCCGCCAGTGCGGCCAGGTCGGCGCCGCCGGCGCAGCGCAGCAGCGCCACCGGATCGGGCAACACCCGCCGCGCGCGAAACAGGGCGTCGCGCACGGCGGCGGTCTTGCGCGCCCACCCGGCGTCGTCGATCCCGGTCCCGAAGCCCACCGCCACGACCGGCTCGGCGTTCGTCAACGCCGCCACCAATACCGCTGCGGCCGTGGTATTTCCGATGCCCATGTCGCCGGCGATGAGCAGGTCGGCGCCGGCATCGACCTCCTCGTCGGCGATGGCCACGCCGGCCGCGAGCGCCCGCGCGGTCTCGTCGTCGCTCAGCGCGTCCTGCACCCGGATGTCGCCGCTGGCGCGGCGCACCTTGTGGGCGCCGATCCGCTCGGTCAGCGGGTCTGCGTCGACGGCCAGGTCCGCAACCCGCACCGTCGCCCCTGCGATGTCGGCCAGGGCGTTGATCGCGGCCCCGCCGGCCTCGAAGTTGGCGACCATCTGCGCCGTCACCTCGGGCGGATAGGCCGACACCCCGGATCGCGCGACGCCGTGGTCACCGGCGAACACCACCACCCGGGCGCGCTCGAATTGCCTTGGCGGGCAATGCCCCTGACACGACGCGGCCCACACCGACAGATCTTCGAGGCGGCCCAGCGCACCCCTGGGCTTGGTCAGTGTGTCCTGGCGGACGCGGGCCGCGGCGGCGACGTCCGCATCGGGCGGTGAGACGGCGGGGAAATGCATCAGGCCCTCGACGGTTTGATCGGGACCGGCTGGCCGGCCACCACCAGCACGACGTGGTCGCACAACCGCGCGAGACGCTGATTGAGGCCGCCCAGTTCGTCGGCGAACCGGCGTCCGGCGGCGGTGGCGGGCACGATCGTCAACCCGACCTCGGGACTGACCAGGACCAGCGGGGACGCGAAGTCGCCGACCGCGGCCAGCACGTCATCGACGGGGGCCGCCACCGAGCCGCCGTCCCAGGCATTGTTGCGGTCCAGCGCGCCGGTCAGCCAGGTGCCGAGATCGTCGATGAGGGTCGGGGTGTCCGGGGACTGACGCAATTGCATTGCGATGTCGTCGGTTTCGATCGTCGACCAGTGCGCGGGCCGACGCCCGCGATGCCGGGCGATCCGTTGGGCCCAGGCCGCGTCGTCGTGCCCGGGCGGCCCGGGCGCCAGGTACTGAACCGGCTGCCCGGCCGGCAGCCCGTTGACGATGGCTTCCTCCGCCCACCGCGATTTGCCTGACCTGATCCCGCCGAGCACCAGGGTGCGCACCGGCGTCAGCCCGATTTCTGGGGAGCTTTAGTCGACACTGGCGCCGTGCTTGACCTGGGGCCGCGGCGCCCGCAACCGGCGCATCTGAGACGCTCGACCGGCGGCGTAAAGGCCTAGCTTCCAACGGCTTTCGGTGTTCTTCGGGAACTTCGCATCGACCAGCCTGCTGACTTTGCGGCCCAGGATCAGGCCGTCGACGCTCATCACGGCCATCAGCACCAGCATCGCCGGCGACACCCACACCTGCAGCTGCGGGACACCGAACATGACGAACATCAAGAACAGGGTCGACGGCATGAACAGGCCGAGCAGATTGCGCCGCGCGTCCACCACGTCGCGGACGTAGCGGCGGATGGGGCCCTGGTCGCGCGGCAACAGATAGCCCTCTTCGCCGGCCATCATCCGCTCCCGGCGGTCCGACATGCCGGCGCGCCCGGCGGCCTTGGCGGCGCGGCGCTCGTCGCGGCTGAGCTTGGGACCGGCCAGCGATTTGCGCCGGGCGCGCGCTTCGGAGGCGGTCATGGGCGCGGGCGCGACCGGTCCCTTCCTGGCGCTGCGGCGGGCCTCGTTGCGTTTGGGCGTCGGGCGTCCCTTGGGGCCCGTGCGCTGCGCCTCGCGGGATGCGTCGCCGGGTGCGCCGGCAAGGCCGGGCGCGGCCGACGCGGCTGCGCTTTCGTCGAGGTCGGTGTCTTGGCCCTTCCGGCGGCCCAACAGCTTCACAGTGGCCAGGTTACTTCGCCGGCCACCCGTGGCGGAATTCGCCTGTAATGCCTTGCTATTAGCCCTGCTTAGTGCCTCGGTTGGCCCTACTCTTACGGGTGATGAACGGCTGCCTTTGATGGGCGACGGGTAGATGGTCTCGGACGACGCTGGTCCCGGCCTCGCGCCCGGCCGTCTGCAGTTGCCCGCCATGCAAGTTTTGGTGGCCCCGGATTGCTACGCCAACAGCATGTCGGCCCAGGAAGCTTCCGCCGCCATCGCGACCGGGTGGACCCGGTCCCGTCCCGGCGACCGGTTCATCGTCGCCCCGCAATCCGACGGCGGCCCCGGCTTCGTCGAGGTGCTGGCCGGCCGGCTGGGGGAGGCACGGCGCCTGCGGGTGTCGGGACCGCTGAAAGCGATGGTCGAAGCCGATTGGGTGTTCGACCACGGGTCGGCCACCGCGTACCTGGAGTGTGCCCAAGCCTGCGGCCTGGCGCTGATCGGCGGACCGCCCACGCCGGAGACCGCGATGGCCGCGCACAGCAAAGGCGTGGGCCAGCTGATCGCCGAGGCGCTGCGGATCGGGGCGAAGCGCATCGTTGTCGGTTTGGGTGGCAGCGCCTGCACCGACGGCGGGCAGGGCATGATCGCCGAGCTCGGCGGCCTGAACGCCGCCCGACGGCGGCTGGGCAACGTGGAGCTGATCGCCGCCTCCGACACCGAATATCCGCTGCTGGGACCGTGGGGGGCGGCCCGGGTGTTCGGGCCGCAGAAGGGCGCCGACACGGCCACCGTCGCCGCGCTGGAAGTTCGCCTGCAGGCGTGGGCCCTGCTCTTGGAAGCGGTGGCCGGCCGTGACGTGAGCGCCGAGCCGGGCGCGGCGGCGGCCGGCGGCATCGGGGCCGGCCTGCTGGCCCTCGGCGGCCGCTGTCAGTCCGGGGCGGCGATCATCGCCGAGCACACCCGGCTGTCCGACGACCTGGACACCGCGGAGCTGATCGTCACCGGCGAGGGCCGGTTCGACGAGCAATCCCTGCACGGCAAGGTGGTGGGCTTCCTCGCCGACGAGGCGCGGCCCCGCGGGATTCCGGTGGTCGTGCTGGCCGGACAGGTCGATTTGCCCAACGCCACGGTGCGCTCGGCGGGCATCATGGCCGCGCTATCCATCGCCGACCACGCCGGATCGGTGCGGTTGGCGCAGGCCGACGCCGCCAACCAGCTCATGGGTCTGGCCTCGGTTGTGGCGGCGCGACTCGGGAATAGCGGTCCTGCAAGGTACCGTTGAAGAAGTGGACTTTCGGGCGGTCCGGATCGCTCGGCGCGAGCCGGCGATGACGGGCTTGATCGGACCCACCCAACAATGAGGCATGTAGGAGAAGCAATGACGGTGCAAAACGAGTCGAACGCCACGACGACCCACGGCGTGATCCTGACCGAGGCCGCCGCCACCAAGGCAAAGTCCCTGCTGGACCAGGAGGGACGCGACGACCTGGCGCTGCGCATCGCGGTGCAGCCGGGCGGGTGTGCCGGCCTGCGTTACAACCTCTTCTTCGACGACCGGACGCTGGACGGCGACCTGACCGCGGAGTTCGGCGGTGTGACGCTGACGGTGGACCGGATGAGCGCGCCCTACGTCGAAGGCGCGTCCATCGACTTCGTGGACACCATCGAGAAGCAGGGCTTCACCATCGACAACCCCAACGCCACCGGCTCGTGCGCCTGCGGCGATTCATTCAACTGATTGATCCCGCCAGATCCGTCAGCCGGGCTGCGTCCCGGCTGGCGGACTGCTTTCTAGTACGAGCTAATACGAGCCGCCGGTGCGCAGCACGTATGAGCAGACCATGATCTGGCCCCGCTGGAACAGCAACTGTGCGATGCCCTGCACCTGTCCGTGCATCGGGCCCCCGCTCACCGGGGACACCTTCATGGTGAACAACGCCTGGGCCTGATACTGCGACAGGTAGACGATCTTGTCGATCGAGGTCAGCTCGACCTCGGAGAACTGCTTGCGGAAGGCGTCGCTGCTGAGCTTGGC
>DASTKA010000043.1:0-2480 GCA_035716165.1 Mycobacterium sp.
GCTCGCACATCAGCACGGTGACACGGCGAGGTATCCAGCACGTGATCAGTAGGCCAACGGTGCGTTTTTCGTTGAGTGCGGAGCAGACACCCGCCGAGGGAAGTGACGACGACCGACTCTAAATTGCACCCGATAGACGGAGGCGCTGGATTCCGGCCGCGTCGTAGCCCGCGAGGACGCCGAGTAACTCTTCCGTATGTTGCCCAACCTGCGGCCCTGCTTGCGGTGCAAAGCGTTCGTCGGGCTTGGTCTTGATGCATGTTCCCACCAACCGTTGCGGCGCCCCATCCGGCCGAGGTTGTTCGTAGACGAGTCCAAGATCCTTCACATGGTCGTCGTCGAACAGGTCCGCCCCCAAAAATGCTGGGGCACCTGCGATGTCGGTTGCGATGAAAAAGTCCGTCCACTCTCTGCGGGTGCGGCTCTCGAAGATTGCGGTCAACTCTTTGCGCAGCCGGGCCTCTGCTTCGGGGTCCGTTCCCGGCTGTTGGCGCCCCGGTTCGTAGAGGTCCATCCTGTCGACTGACTCGCAGAATCTCAGCCAGAACTTGTCCTCTAAAGCATTGAACACCACATAGTTACGATCCCGAGTTCGGTAGTACTGGTAGCGAAGCGATGCGCGGATTCCCTCACCGTAGGACGGTTGACCGTTCGCCAGCGCCGCGAGGTTCTGGAAATTCCAATTGATCGCCGCATCGACCTGCGCCACTTCAATGTATTGCGGCTCGCCATCACGTTCGGCGGCGTGCAGCGCCGCGAGAACGCCCATGGCTGCATACAGCGGCCCCGCGAGAACACCCGTCGTCCCGGTGGCCGCCCCCGAAAGGCGCGGTGTGCCATCCGCGTCGATGATCGGCGGGCTCAAGCCGGCGAAACAGTCGAAGGACAGCCCATGGGTGGCCAAGCGGGTGTAGGGCCCATAGCTGCCCATGCCATTGAGCACGCAGTAGACAACCGCCGGGTTGACTGCGACGACGTCGTCATAGCTGAAACCGAGGCGATGCGCGGTTCCATAACGGAGACCGTCAATCACCACCGCCGACGACGCGGCCAGGCGGCGAAAAGCCTCTTGACCCTCAGCCGTTTTCAGGTTTAGCGCGACGCTCTTCTTGCCCCGATTCCAGTGCGAATCCTGCAGTTCGCCACCGGACACCGCCGAACCGCGGAAACCACCGCCGCCGGGCGGCTCGACCTTGATCACCTCTGCGCCCAGGTCGGCCAGATGCCCGCCCAGTGCGTCCGTGGAGAACAGCGACACCTCGAGGACTCGGACATCCCTGAGAAGTTCCACAATGCGACCTTTCCAGCCCCGACACCGCACGCAACGGTTGCGCTACATCATGGTGACTGATTTCAGCTCGGTGTATTCCTCGAAGCCCCAGCGCCCTTGCTCTCGGCCGAGTCCGCTTTGCTTAAAGCCTCCGAATGGGCCGCCGCCGTTGAACATGCCGCGCGCCGGCAGCGACCAGCCGGGTCCCTGCCCCCCGCCCGGGTTGGTTCCCAGATCGACACCGGGTGCAACGGTCTGCACCATGATGGTGCCCGTTCTGACCCGCCTCGCGACGTTGAAACCCTTTGCGGCGTTGCGGGTCATCACCAGACCCGCCAGACCGTAGATGGAGTCGTTCGCGATGCGGATTGCTTCGTCTTCGGACCGATACGTGATCACCGCCAGCACGGGCCCGAACACCTCGTCCTGGCACAGCCGCATGTCGTTGCGGCAGTGGACGAATGCCGTCGGTTCGTAGTAGAAGCCGCGTTCGAGATGGTCGGGACGTTTGCCGCCGACCGCCAGCCGCGCGCCTTCCTGCAGCCCGGCCTCGACGAAGGACTCGACTCGTTGACGTTGCTGCTCCCTGATCAGCGGGCCGACGACAGTGGCGGGATCGCGCGGGTCCCCGACCGTGATCATCGGAGCCATGGCTTTGAGGCCCTCGACATACGCGTCGAGCAGATGCTCGGGCAACAGTAGTCGCGACGTGACGGTGCAGGCCTGTCCGGCGTGCATCAGCACCTGTCCGAATCCTATTCCCGCAACGTCACTTTCGGTGACGTCGTCGAGGACGATGTGCGCGCTCTTGCCGCCCAATTCCAGCTGTGCGCGTTTCATCGTTGCCGCCGATACTTCGCGGATGCGCCGGCCGGTCGCCGTCGAACCGGTGAACCCGATCATGTCGACGCCGGGGTGGGTACACAGCTCCTCGCCGACGCCCGCACCTCCCACGACCACGTTGAACACGCCGGGCGGCAAGCCCGCTTCCTCACCGACCTGGTTCAGGTCGGCGGAGCTATCGAGGCGGCCCATTACTACGGCGAGTTCGTCGAGCACGATGTGACGGGGGTGGAGACGCCGGGCGGGCCCGTCGTGTCGCCGACCGGCCTGGGCGGCGTGACGGTGGTGCGCGAACCGGTCGGGGTGGTCGGCGTCATCACGCCGTTCAACTTCCCTTTCTCGATCAACATTCAAAAGTGCCTGGCCG
>DASTKA010000044.1:0-3700 GCA_035716165.1 Mycobacterium sp.
GGTGCCGCAGCAGGAGCGGGAGTCGGCGCGCTGTGCGCCGCCTTGCGCATTGCACCGACCGTCCAGCTCATCGCAGTCTCCGCGGCGATTGGGATAATCTTGCCCGGAATCACTCGCGCCCTGACTACCGGCGCAGCCGTCACGGAGAACACTTCTCGCGCTAAGTGCTCACCGCGACGCAGTACCGCGGCATCGTTCGAAGTCCGGACACTGCTCATCGGCATCGTCGTTTTGGGCATGTCCTTCGCCAACGGCGCGGCGAACGACTGGATCGCTCTCGGCATGGTCGACGGCCACGGCGTTGGCGAGGGCGCGGCGGCGGCCACCGTGAACGTTTTCTCGCTCGCGGTCGTTGCCGCGCGCCTGGCCGGCTCACGCGCGCTCCTGAGTCTCGGCCGGACGCGGACAGTGCAGGTTTCCGCAATCGTCGGCCTCGGCGGCTTGCTGCTTTTCATCTTCGCGTCGACGGCGTGGTGGGCTTTCGCCGGTTCGATCCTCTGGGGACTCGGGATCGCGCTCGCCTTCCCGATCGGTATGTCCGCGGCCGGCGACGACCCCAGATATGCCGCCAAGCGGATCGCGGTCGTCGCCGCAATCGGCTATGCAGGCTCACTCGTCGGACCGCCACTGATCGGCTTCGTCGCAGGCAGTGCCGGAATCCTGCATGCGCTGCTCATCGTGCCCGTGCTCGTTGTGGCAGCCGGGCTCGCGGCCCCAGTGCTGCGCGAGCCGTCGCGTGATGTATCGCCTGCCTGATCGATCACTGGCGCGAGCGGGCCCTGGCGAACGCCGTCGTTACATCGCCACGCTGCGAAGCGGGCGCCGGATCGGCTCACGATCCGGCGCGCTCGCGTCGAAGGAACGGATGACCGCCCCTGAGTCACCCCTGATCGCCGCGAGATCATCCCGGTGCACGCCGAGCTCGTAATACAGGTTCGACAAGCCGAGTGACATCGCGCCTAGAAGCCCGGCCGCCTCTCCGAGGCTTGAGTGGTGAATGCTTGTCCGCACGCCCACGCTCGCCTCGACCTGTGCCGCGATGCGGGCGAGCAGCCCCTCGTCCAGTGATTCGGCGAAGCCACCCGTGACGACGATCGACTGCGGCTCGTATGCGATCGAGACCATCGATGCCAAATGCGCCAGCGTGAGATACACCTGGTCGAGGATGCAGCGGTGCTTTTGCGGTTCGGCGAACAACTCGCGCGCAGACGACACGTCGTGCCCACGCTCCGCCGCGTAGGCGACAAGGCCGGCCCCGGAGACGAGATCGCGGACCCGATATGTGGTGCCGAAAAGTGGCAGACGCCCGAACTCGCCGAGCACGCCCTCGCGTCCGGAAAGCACCTTGCCGTCGAGAGAGACAGCGGCGCTCAGGCCCGTTCCGATCACCAAGAGCGCAACCGTCCCACCTGCCGTCACCGCGCCGTACCGGAGTTCGCCGACCAGCGCGAGACTCGAGTCGTTGTCGACCGCGGTCGGCACGCCAGTGGCCTCGCTCAGGCAGTCGATGAACTCGGTTCCGGCGATCTGCGGGAGGTTCACCGAGGCGATGACACACTCCTTGTCCCCCGCGACCGGTCCAGGCATGCCGATGGCCACCGCGCCCAGTTCAGCACCGTGCCCGTGGCGCACCGTTAGTTCGAAGATGTGGCCCGCCAGCCAGTCGGCCAGTTCGCTGGCCGACAGCGCGACCGGCGTTGTGTCCACGAGACGCCCGAGTGTGTTGCCGAGCGCATCCGATAGCACGAGACGGCAATACGTGCCGCCAAGGTCGACGCCGACGACCGTCGCGTAACTCTCGTTGAACCTGATTCGCGTGGCGTTGCGCCCAGGGCCGACTCGCGGCGAAGGCTCGGTCTCGACGACCAGTTCGTCCTGCATCAAGTCGTCGACTACCCGGAACACCGTGGCCTGGCTCAGGCCCGTTTCCGTGACCAGCCGGGGACGGTCGATCTCCACCGCCGAGATGATTGACGAAAGCACCACGCTGCGGTTGTAGCCGCGTGTCAATGAGGCCGCTGCCATAATTCCTCTCAATGTGAAAAGAAATGACAGAAGCGAGCATAACCCAGCCGCTTCATCTTCGTAACCCCAGATCACAAGGTCGATGCTGTCGTAGCGGCCGGAGGCGCAGTGTCCACGTTCGACAACGCGAAGATCACTGTGACGATGTCTCGCCCGCCCGGGGCAGCGGACGCCAGGCGATCTGGGGCAACAGCGGGGCGACGGTTTGCTCGGTCAGCGCGCCCCGGTACACACCAGCCCCGTACGCCGCCTCGTCAGCCAGGTAGCCGAGGGCAAAACAGACCGGGTCGAGTCGCGGCCTGGTGCGCAGCCACTCGGCTGCGGGCGGCCCAGCGACCAGCGATGCGAGCGCAAGTCGGCGCCCGGCCCGGGCCAGTCGAGTACCCCCGCCCGGCCAGACGATAGCCGCAGCGACTGCGGGAAGGGCGAACTGGATGCTCCACCGGCCCATGCCAAGCCATGTCTGCTGCACTGACCCGGCCATCGGGCGCATCACCCCCTTGGCCGGCACGCCCCACTCGCGAAGCAACATGACCAGTTGGGTCGTCCCGGCCCCATAGGCAGCCAGCGCGGCCATCGGCCTGCGGCCTAGCAGGGCCCCGGCCGATACCGCGGGCCATGCGTGCAGGATCAGAGATGGCACTTGACCCGGGTGCTTGTGCGACAGCGGGGCCGCGGAGTTCCCGTAACGGAACCGGCGTGCAAACACCTGGGCCCAGCGAGTGGGCTCAGTGTGACGGACCTCAGCCGCCGGGTCGTACCGGACCCGCCAGCCCGCGTCAACCATTCGCCAGACCAGGTCGACGTCCTCGCCGAAGTGCAGGTCTGGGTCGAACCCGGCGCCGATCGCCTCCTTACGCACCAGGAGGGCCGCTGTGGGCGCGTAGGACACACGGGTCCGCGGCGAAACCAGGGCTTCACGGGAACCGAGATCGAGCGGGGCACGTGCGTCCAGATAGCGGCCAACGGCACCAGGCTGGGTCGCCGGGCGCACCCGAGGCGCAACCGCGCCGACCATGGGGTCGGCGAAGTGCGGGACGAGCCGCTCGATCCAGTCCGGTCCGGCCACACAGTCACTGTCCAAGAAGGCGACGAAAGGCGTCGTCACCATCGCCAGCCCGTCGTTGCGGGCCGGTCCAGCGCCGCCGGAAACCAGGCGCCGCCTAAGCCGGGCTCCGTGCTTCTCGCACAGGCGGGCCACCGCGGCCGGATCGGCCGACCCGTCGTCCACCACGATCACGGGGTAGGCGGAGCCCAACTCGGAAAGGCAGCTAGCGAGTCCTGCGGGCCGGTCCCGGACCGGGATCACCACCGTGACCTCGGCCGGACTTCCTGCGGCCGGTGGTCGCGGATGAGCCAGCCCTGTGTCAGTCAACTGCCTGGCAAGGCGACCGCTGTCCGGCGATCCGACCTTGCCGCTGCGCAGCTCTGCCAGTGCCCGCGCTCCTCCCGCGTTCAGCCGCAGCACCCGCGACGGCGAACCGCCGAACAGTACCTCAGGACTGACGAAACGGGTATCGGGGTCGAACACAACCCCAAATCCGTGCGGCAGCGGGACTTCCTCGCGTCTCACTGCGTCAGTATCGCGCACCGCCACGGTTGGTTCTCGGTCAGGTGCATTTGGATGACGTTTGAATGTGTGAGTGGCGAGAAGATCGAGGAACCTTTCGAGATA
>DASTKA010000045.1:0-3564 GCA_035716165.1 Mycobacterium sp.
GTCTCCCGGTTGTTGCGCTTGACGTACTCGAACAGGGTGATGTCGTCATTCGGTCCCAGCACCGTGTCGAGGAATCGCCGCAGCGCGCCGGGCTCCTGCGGGAAGTCCACCAGGAAGTAGTGCTTGAGGCCGAGGTGCACCAGCGAGCGCTCGAGCACTTCGCCGTAGCGCGACACGTCGTTGTTGCCGCCCGATATCAGGCACACCACCGTCGAACCGGGCTCGATGTCGACGTCCAGCAAGCCGGCGACCGACAGCGCGCCGGCCGGCTCGGCGATGATGCCCTCGTTCTGATAGAGGTCGAGCATCGCGGTGCAGACCGCGCCCTCGTCGACCGCGGTGATCGAGACCATGTCGCCGGCCGCCGCCAGCGTCGCGTAGGTCAGGTCACCCGCCCGCCGCACCGCGGCGCCGTCGACGAACTGGTCGACTTCGTCCAGCGTCACCGGCTCCCCGGCGGCCAGCGCGGCCATCATCGCCGCGGCCCCGGCCGGCTCGACGCCCAGCACCGACGTGTTGTCGGTTCGCTCGGCGAGGTAGGTGGTGATGCCGGCGATGCAGCCGCCACCGCCGACCGGGACCACCACCAGATCCGGCTCCCCGCCGAGCTGATCGAGCAGTTCGGCGGCGATGGTGCCCTGGCCCGCCATCGTGCGCAGGTCGTCATAGGGCGGTACCAACGTGGCGCCGGTGCTTGCCACGTCCGCCAGGGCCGCCTCGGCGGCGAGGTCGTAGGTGGCGCCGCCCACGATCAGGTCGATGAAGTCGCCGCCGTGGTAGCGGATCCGGTCGCGCTTCTGCATGGGCGTCTTGGCGGGCACATAGACGCGGCCCTGCACCTGCAACATCCGGCACGCGTAGGCGAAGCCCTGCGCGTGATTGCCCGCCGACGAGCACACCACGCCGGCCGCCAGCTCCGCCTCGGACAGCTGGACCAGCAGGTTGTAGGCGCCGCGCAGCTTGTAGGACCGCACGACCTGCAGGTCCTCGCGCTTGAGGTAGACGCGCGCGCCGGTGACCGCCGACAACCGGTCGCTGAACTGCAACGGGGTGGGATTGACCACCGCGGCGATCCGCTTGGCCGCACCGTCGATGTCAGCCGCGGACAGCGGCGAGACGCTCGGGTGATGGCTCAGTTCGGCGGACACTGGTCAATGGTGCCACGACAGCCGACCAACTCCGGAATTCAGTCGACCGGGGTCAGCACGAACACCGGGATCTGGCGGTCGGTCTTGGTCTGGTATTCGGCATAGTCGGGCCACGCCTCGACGGCGCGCTCCCACCAGGCCGCCTTCTCCTCGCCGAAGACCTCCCGGGCGTCGTAGTCGCGCGTCACCGCGCCGTCCTGCAGCTCGACGCGGGGGTTCTTCTTGATGTTGTGGTACCAGACCGGGTGTTTCGGCGCCCCGCCCAGCGAGGCGACGACCGCGTACCGGCCGTCGTGTTCGACGCGCATCAGCGGCGTCTTGCGCAGTTTGCCGGTCTTGGCGCCGACCGTGGTCAGCAGGATGATCGGCTTGCCCTTCATGTCGGCGGCCTGGGCTCCCCCCGACTCGGCGTATTTGTCGGCTTGCTCGCGAGACCAATCCAACGGCGACGGTTCGTACTCTCCAGTGAGCGGCATGCCACTCACTCTATGCGCGCTGTTTGCGGCGCCGAGCCCGTGAGGTAGTGCGCCAGCACCGGGCGCAGCCATTCGGTCAGGGCCGCATCGTCCATCGCGACCAGCGCCGGCACGCCAACGATGTTGCGCGCCACGGCAATTCCCAGCACCTGCGACCCCACCATCGCGGCACGCTCGGCGGCCCGGTCGGGGGTGACGGCCGTCAGCGCCGGGGCGACCTTTTCGACGAACACCTCCAGTAGCGCGTCGGCGGCGACCCGATTGGTGGCCGCCGCGCGCAGCAGCGGCAGAAAAGATCCGCCGGGATCCCACACGCGGACGAGAAACGGCACCAGGATGTCGGCGATGCGCTCGGGGGCGACGCCGGTGAGGTCGGGGAAGGTGATGTCGAGCCGCGATACCGCGGCGAACAAGTCGGCCTTGCTGCCGAAGTAGTGCATGACGAGCGCCGGATCGACGCCGGCCTCGGACGCGATCGACCGGATGGTCGTCCGCTCGAAGCCGTGGGTGGAGAACAGGGTGCGCGCGGCGCCCAGGATGTTGGCGCGGGTGACCTTTCCGTCGCGGGCAGGCATGCCGAAATTCTAGTTCAACAACTGTTGACATCGCTAGCCCGCGGGCTTACGTTGATTTCAACAGTTGTTGAATCGTTCTGAAGAGGTTCGGACATGACCGTGACCGTCATCCAGATAGGGCTCGATCCCGACGTGATCGACTACTCGTCCCCGGAATTCGCCCAGTTCGCGGGCCTGTCGAAAGACGTCCTGCGGGCCGCCAACGACGAGAACGTCGCGGGTTTGCGCGCCGCGGGCTACCAGGTCGACAACTGCCTCATCGACTTCGGGGCCGCCGGTGCCGCGAAGGCCCGCGAGTGGCTGAGCGCCAAGCACTACGACGCGGTGTTGATCGGCGCCGGCATACGCCTGGTGGCCGGCAACACGCTGCTGTTCGAGTCGATCGTCAACATCGCGCACGCCACGCAGCCCGGCTGCCGCTTCGTCTTCAACCGGGCAGCCCAAGCCACCCCCGGCGACATCCGTCGCTGGTACCCCGAACCGGAAGGAGCGATCCGATGAGGTCAACCACTGTTCACGACGTCGACGTCCTGGTGGTCGGCGCGGGCCCCACGGGCCTGACCGCCGCGGGTGATCTGGCCCGCGCCGGGCGGTCGGTGACCGTGCTGGAGCGCTGGCCCGCCGAAAACCCGACGAGCCGCGCGTTCGCCGTCATGCCCCGGACCCTGGAGGTCCTCGAATCGCGTGGCGCGGCCGACGAGCTGCTGGCGCTCGGCCAGCGTGGACCGGACGTGACACTGTTCGCCAAGGCCCGGCTGGACCTGACCCGGCTCGACTCGGCCTACCCGTTCGTGTTGGTCACCCCGCAGACCAACGTCGAAGCGGCACTGCGCCGATACGCGGTGGCCGAAGGGGCCGACATCCGGCGCGGCACCGAGGTGGTGGCGCTCGAACAGGACGCCGACGGAGTCACGGTCACCGCCCGCCCCAAGGGCGACGGCGACCCCACCCACCGGCAGACGTGGCGGGCGCGGTACGTGATCGGCGCCGACGGCGCGCACAGCACCGTCCGCACCCTGCTGGGGGTCGACTTTCCCGGCAAGACGCTGCTGACCTCCCTGATCATCGCCGACGTCAAGCTGGCCCACGGCCCGTCGGCCGGCGGGTTGGTGGTGGGCACCACCGGTGACGTCCTGGGATTCCTGGCCCCCTACAGCCGTCACGACGAGGACGGCTCGTGGTACCGGGCGCTGGTGTGGGACCGCGACCACCAGCTGCCCGACAACGCGCCCGCCGACGACGCGGAGATCATCGACATCCTCGCCCGCGCCATGGGAACCGACTACGGTGTGACGCAGATCGGCTGGAAGTCGCGATTCCATTGCGACGAAAGGCAAGTCGCGCGGTATCGGCACGGACGGGTGT
>DASTKA010000046.1:0-7144 GCA_035716165.1 Mycobacterium sp.
CTCCACCGACTCCGAGAGCTCGACGCCGTCGGCGTCGAGCGTTCCGTGCCGGGCGGCGCGCAACGAATCCAGCGTCTGCACCGGCTGAGACAACACCGTCGCCTGTAGGACCGGAGCCGCGACGTCGGTCGGATCCACCAGCGGCACTTGCAAAGCGGTGACGATTTCGCGGGCGGTCAGCTTCTCCGAGTGGACCTGCCCGTCCAGGTACACGTCGGTGTGCGCGACGAGCAATTCCACCCCGAAGGTCGAGCGGCTGGGACTGAAGATGGTCGACAGGCCCGGCCGGGGGATCCCGCTGTCGTGGGCGACCACCTCGCGCAGCACGCCCAGCAATTGGGCGGACATCTCCTCGGTGCTGCAGAACCGGCGACGTGGGTCGGGATCGGTGGCGCGGCGCAGCAACCGCCGGAAGGAGTCGTAGGTGGTCAGCACCGGGTCGTCTTCGGGCAGGCCGTCGACGTAGCGGCCGTTGCGCGTCTGCAGGTTCAGCGTGAGCGCGGCCAGTGTGCGGCCCACCGTGTAGATGTCGGTGGCGACCGTCGGCCCGGTCCGCACGATCTCGGGCGCCTGGAAACCCGGTGTGCCGTAAAGGTATCCGAACGAATTGATCCGCGACACCGCGCCCAGGTCGATCAGCTTGAGCTGCTCCTCGGTGAGCATGATGTTCTCCGGCTTCAGGTCGTTGTAGACCAGGCCGATGGAGTGCAGATAGCTCAGCGCGGGCAGGACTTCCAGCAGGTAGGCGACGGCCTCGGCGACCGGAAGCTTTTCGCCCTTCCCGTGTTTGAGCGGCTGCCCGCCGACGTACTCCATGACGATGAGGCCGACCGGATTCCCGTGCTGATCCTTGTGCTCGACGAAGTTGAAGATCTGCACGATCTGCGGGTGGACCACCTCGGCCAGAAACTGTCGTTCGGCCATCGCGATCGCCTGCGCCTCCGCGTCGCCGGAGTGCACCAAACCCTTGAGCACCACCGGCCGGTCGTTGACGTTGTGGTCGACCGCCAGATAGACCCAGCCCAGACCGCCGTGCGCGATGCAGCCCTTGACCTCATACTGGTTGGCGACGATGTCGCCCGGATTGAGTTGCGGCAGAAACGAATACGGGCTTCCGCAGGACGGGCACCAACCCTCCGACGTCCCCTTGGCCTCCTTGCTGGACCGGCCCACGGGTTTCCCGCAGTTCCAGCAGAATCGCTTGGACTCCGGTACCACCGGATTGGTCATCAGGGCTTCGCGCGGATCGATGTCCCGTCCGCGCGGAATCTCGACCAGGCCGCCGCCGAGCTGCCTGACCGCCGGGACCGATCGCGTCGCCACCGTCAGGCGGTCCTGCGGGTCGGTGTCCGGGGCGCCCAGCGAGATGTGCGGGAAGTCGTCGTCATCGTCGAAGTCGGGACGGAACAGTGCCTGCGTGGCCTGCAGCCGCCCCGTCACCGCGCCGCCGGTCTGGACGTCGGCCGGCTGGGTGCCCGGGCCCACGTCCTCCGAGCCGGATTCCGGCTGCTCGGTGTGCTTGTCCGGCTCGGCCATCAGTCCAGATACCTCGGCGTGGGCGGGGCCGGCGCGGGGCCAAGCACCGTCAACCATTTGCGGTACAACGTGTTCCACGTACCGTCGCGGCGGATCCGTTCCAGGGTTCCGTTGACGAACCGCACCAGTCCGGTGTTGTTCAGATTGACCCCGATGCCGTAGGGCTGGGTGGCCATGTTGGGGCCCACGATGTGCAGATAGGGGTCCTCCTCGACCAGCCCGGCCAGGATCGAATCGTCCGTGCTGACCGCGTCGATCTCCCGCTGCTGCATCGCCACCAGGCAGTCGGCCCAGTTGACCACGGACACCACGACCGGCGGTGGATCGATCTGCTGGATCCGGTGCAGCGATGTCGTGCCCTTGGCCACGCACACGCGCTTGCCGGACAGGTCTGAGACCTTGGCGATCGGCGAGTCGCGCGGGGCCAGGATGCGCTGATTGGCGTCGAGGTAAACGGTCGAGAAGTTCACCAGCTTGCGCCGTTCGCAGGTGATGGTCATGGTCTTGACCACCACGTCGACTTCGGCGTTCTGCAGCGCGGTGACCCGCTCGTCCGACGACAGGATCCGGTACTCGACGTGTGACGGCGCCCCGAAGATGTCACGCGCGATCTCGCCGGCGATGTCGACGTCGAAGCCGGTGATCTCGCCGGTGATCGGATCGCGGAAGCTGAACAGGTTGCTGCCGATGTCCAGCCCGACGATCAGCCGGCCGCGGGCGCGGATGTCGGCGACCGCGGCGTCCGCCTCCGCCTTGGTGGCAAAGGGCCGCAGGCTGGCCGTCAGATCGCAGTCGGGGTTCGGGCCGTCGGGCGGCAGCGGCGGCTGCGGTGGCAACTGCTGCATGCCGACCGGTGTCGGCGGCGGCAGCGTCGGCACGCTGGCCACGCGCAGCGATTCGGTGTGTCCGCAACCCGCCAGCACCAGCGCCGCGGCGGCCACGGTGCATGCCCGGCGGAGCAGGGGCAGGCGGGTCATCATCGATACTCTTTCAGCCTCGGCCACAGGCCCAGCGCCACCGCGACGGCGGCGCCGAGGCTGAGCACCACGCCGCCCACCTGGGCGCCGGACAGCCCGCTGCGCGCGTTGATGACGTCGTTGCGCAGGGTGCTGCGGCCCTGATCCATCGCCTTGGCCAGCTCGCCTTCCAGCTTGTCGAAGGCCGGGGTGGAGTCTTCTTCGCTGTTGCCCAGCGCCACCTGGGTCGCGGCCCGGTAGTTACCCACCGAGATGTAGGAGGTGATCCGGTCGTTGGCCTGCCGCCAGCGCAGCAGCAGCTGATTAGCGCCTTCCAGGTCCGGCTTGTCCACGGCGTCGCTGCGCGACATGTACTGGTCGAGCTGGCGATGCATGGAATCGATGCGCTGGTAGAAGGACTGTTTGCGTTTATCTTCGTCGCCGCGCCGGATCAGCGACAGCGTCTCGTCGGCGCGTGCCTGCTGGGCGGTGATCGCGACATTGGTGACGGTCTTGAGGGATTCCGCGGCAGTGTCCTTCGCGCTACGACTGGCCGTCGTAGAAATGGTCAGCGCAGTCCCAACCCACACCACCATGACGAGAATAGCGAGTGCGCCCACTACCAGGCCCGGGTTGATTCGCCGCCGGGTGGCCCGCGCCAGCCAGCGGTGGGAGAACGCGCCGAAGATCACTGTGGCGCCGACCACCATGATGACCGGCGCCGGGATCTGCGTCGACGCCGTGGTTTCGGCGTCCACCCGCTCCGACGTCGCCTGATACAGCTGCGCCGCGTCGGGCAGGATCGTCGACTGCATCAGCCCGGAGGCCTCCGACAGGTACGACGAACCGACGGGATTGCCCTCCCGGTTGTTGGTCCGGGCGATTTCGATCAGGCCGGTATAGACGGCCAGCTCGGCGTTGATCCGGCCCAGCAGCTGCACCAGCGGTTCGTCGGTGAGCCCGCTCGAGGCCCGGGTGACGGCGACCGACGCGTCGGTGATGGCCTGCTCGTAGCGCTGGCGCACGGGCTGTGGCTCGGCCTCGGCGATGAACGCGGTGGCCGCCGCGGCGTCGGCCACCGACAGGGTGGTGTACAGCCGCCCGGCGGCGAAGGACAGCGGCTCGGTGTGGTTGAGCACCGTGGTCAGCACCTGCTGCCGATGGTTGATGGTGGTCGACGTGGCGAAGGCGCTGATCCCGCCGAGCACGGCCAGCACTATGCCGATGGTCAAGATGCGGCCCGGCGTCGTCGAGATGAACCACCAGCGTGGATGAGCCGGTTCGGCCGGTGACCGCGATCCCTGCGGCTCGGTCGACGGATGCGCCAGCTCAACCGTCACGTCTTATCAGCCCTCAATCTCTCGGCCACCGGATTTCGCTGCACGGACCTCTCTAAGCGAAGTCTAAGAGCATGTTCGGGTGGATGGGTGGAGGCGGACGCAATTGGCGACGCCTCAATCAAGTCTGCATATCCTGAATCGGTGCAGGGCGACGGTGACGGCTGGGTGATCTCCGACAGCGGCGCCCATTACTGGGGCCGTTACGGCGCGGCGGGTTTGCTCCTGCGCGCACCGCAATCCGACGGAACGCCCGCGGTGCTGCTGCAACATCGCGCGGTGTGGAGTCACCAGGGCGGGACCTGGGGGCTGCCCGGCGGCGCCCGCGACAGCCATGAAACGCCCGAGGAGACGGCTGTCCGCGAAGCGAACGAGGAGGCCGGGCTGCTTGGTGAGCGGCTCGCCGTGCGCGCGACCGTGGTCACGGCCGAGGTCGCCGGCATCGCGGGCACGCAGTGGAGCTACACCACCGTGGTGGCCGACGCCGACGAGTTGCTGCACACCGTGCCCAACCGGGAAAGCGCCGAGATGCGCTGGGTCGCCGAGAACGAGGTCGCCGACCTGCCGCTGCATCCCGGGTTCGCGGCAAGCTGGCAGCGGCTGCGCACCGCGCCGGCGGTGTTGCCGCTGGACCACGGCGACGAACGACGGCAATACCTGCCGCGCACGATCGAGATCGAGACCGGCGTCTTCGTCTGGTGCGTGCCCGGCCCCCCGTTTCAGGCCGACCACGCACCCTCGCAGCTGACCCGCCGGATCAGCTCGCTGCTGCCAGCGCCGACCTGAGCCGTGCGGCCGCGGCCCGCGGGTCGGCGGCCGCGGTGATCGCCCGCACCACCACGATGCGCCGCGCGCCGGCCTCAAGCACCTCCGCAAGCCGCCGCTCGTCGATGCCGCCGATCGCGAACCACGGCTTGGCCGTTCCCGACTCGGCGGCGACCCGCACCAGCGGCAGGCCGGGCGCCTCGCGGTCCGGTTTGGTGGGCGTGGGCCAGCAGGGGCCGACGCAGAAGTAGTCCGCTTCGCCGCGCGCCGCCGCGACGGCCTGGTCGGCGTTGTGGGTGGACGCGCCGAGCAGCACGTCCGGCCCGACGATCTCGCGCGCGATCGCCAGCGGCAGGTCGCCCTGCCCGAGGTGCAGCACATCGGCGCCGGCCGCGCGGGCGATGTCGGCGCGGTCGTTGACGGCGAACAGGGCGCCGTGCCGGCGCGCCGCGTCGGCCAGGATCTCGCACGCCGCCAGTTCGTCGCGCGCCTCCAGCGGGCCGAACCGCTGCTCACCGGCCGAACCTTTGTCGCGAAGCTGGATGATGTCGACCCCACCGGCCAGGGCGGCGTCGGCGAAGTCGGCCAGATCGCCACGCTCACGGCGCGCGTCGGTGCACAGATAGAGTCGCGCCGCGGCGAGAACGGATAGTCGTCTGTCAAAGGGACGCTGCACACCGCGACGCTAGCGCGCTAGCGTGGAGCCGAAGAGAACCACTAGACACGGGAGTCCTGGGTAGTCGACTGACTGCGGGGCTGAGAGTGGGCACAGCCGGAGCCACCCGGACCTGCCCTTACCGTCACACCTGATCCGGATCATGCCGGCGAAGGGAGGCTCGAGAATGACCGGGACGCCCGCGGGGCCGCCATTGGGGTCCCTGGCCGTCATCGGCGGCGGCGTCATCGGGCTCGCCGTGGCGCGCCGCGCCGCGCAGGCCGGCTGGTCGGTGCGGGTGCACCGCAGCGACCACCAGGGCGCGTCCTGGGTCGCCGGCGGCATGTTGGCACCGCACAGCGAGGGCTGGCCCGGTGAGGAGCGGTTGTTGCGGCTCGGTCTGGAGTCGCTGCGGCTGTGGCGCGAGGGCGGTTTCCTGGCCGGGTTGCCGGCCGAGGTGGTCACCGCGCGCGAGTCGCTGGTGGTGGCCGTCGACCGCGCAGACGTCGCCGACCTTCGCACCGTCGCGGAGTGGTTGTCCGCCCAGGGGCATCCAGTGGTGTGGGAGTCGGCGGCCCGCGACGTCGAACCGCTGCTGGCGCAGGGCATCAGGCACGGCTTTCGGGCCCCCACCGAGCTGGCCGTGGACAATCGGGCGGTGCTCGACGCGCTGGGCGCGCACTGCGAGCGCCTCGGGGTGGGCTGGGCGCCGCCGGTGCACGACCTGTCGCGCGTCGAGGCCGACGCGGTGGTGATCGCCAACGGCATCGACGCGCCGGAGTTGTGGCCGGGCCTGGCGGTGCGCCCGGTGAAGGGTGAAGTGCTCCGGCTGCGGTGGCGCAAGGGTTGTATGCCGTTGTCGCAGCGGGTTATTCGCGCGCGTGTGCACGGACGGCAGGTGTACCTGGTGCCGCGCGCGGACGGGGTGGTCGTGGGTGCCACCCAGTACGAACACGGGCGCGACACCGCCCCGGTCGTCTCGGGGGTGCGGGACCTGCTCGACGACGCGTGCGCGGTGCTGCCGGCGCTGGGCGAATACGAGCTGGCCGAATGCGCCGCCGGGCTGCGCCCGATGACGCCCGACAATCTGCCGTTGGTGCATCGCCTCGATGCGCGCACGCTGGTGGCCGCCGGACACGGCCGGTCGGGATTCCTGTTGGCGCCCTGGACGGCAGAACAGATCGTTTCCGAACTGGCCCCGGTGGGAGCGCACCCATGATCCACTCGGTGACGAAGCTTCGGCGATGCGATGAAAAGGAGCGGCGCCAATGGTCGTCGTGGTGAACGAACAAAAAGTCGACGTCGACGCGCACATCACGGTCGCCGCGCTGCTGGATACCCTGGGTTTCCCGGACCGCGGCGTCGCGGTGGCCATGGACGACGCGGTGTTACCGCGGTCCCGTTGGGCCACAGAGCTTTTCGACGGTGCCCGGCTCGAGATTGTGACGGCGGTGCAAGGTGGCTGATTCGAAACTGACCATCGGCGACCGCAGCTTCGCGTCGCGGCTCATCATGGGAACCGGGGGAGCGAGCAACCTCGCGGTGCTCGAAGAGGCGCTGGTGGCGTCCGGCACCGAACTGACCACCGTCGCGATACGCCGGGTCGACGCCGAGGGCGGCACCGGACTGCTCGATCTGCTCAACCGGCTGGGCATCACCCCGCTGCCCAACACCGCGGGGTGCCGCGGCGCGGCCGAGGCGGTGCTCACCGCGCAGTTGGCCCGCGAGGCGCTGAACACCAACTGGATCAAGCTCGAGGTCATCGCCGACGAACGCACGCTGCTGCCCGACGCCGTCGAATTGGTCCGAGCGGCCGAGCAATTGGTCGATGACGGGTTCGTCGTGCTGCCCTACACCAACGACGATCCGGTGCTGGCGCGTCGGCTCGAGGACGC
>DASTKA010000047.1:0-9795 GCA_035716165.1 Mycobacterium sp.
GCCACCCGCTCGGCGCTGATCCGGGATAGCTGCGGGGCCATCTGCTCGATCGCCTCGCGCACCCGCGGCGCGACACTGAAGCCCAGCTGCGAGACGAACCTCGCCGCGCGCAGCATCCGCAACGGGTCGTCACCGAAGGACACCTCCGGCGCGGCGGGGGTGTCCAGCACCCGCGCGCGCAGCGCCGCCAAACCGCCCAGCGGATCCAGGAATTCGCCCGGGCCCTCCGCCGTGATCCGCACGGCCATCGCGTTGGCCGTGAAATCGCGGCGCACCAGGTCGTCTTCGAGGCGATCGCCGAAGCGCACCTCGGGACTCCGGGACACCTGGTCGTAGGTGTCGGCGCGGAACGTGGTGATCTCCAGGCGATGGTCACCCTTGCCGACGCCGACCGTCCCGAATTCGATCCCGGTGTCCCACAGGTTGTCGGCCCACCGCCGCAGGATTTGTTGGACCTGCTCGGGGCGTGCGTCGGTGGTGAAATCCAGGTCGGGACTCAACCTGCCCAACAGCGCATCCCGGACCGAACCGCCGACGAGGTAGATCTCGTGGCCCGCGGCGTCGAACGCGGAGCCGAGCTCGGCCAGCATGGGCGCATGCCGATTCAGGGCGACCGCGGCGGCGGTCAGCAGGTCGGCATCCTGGGCGGCGTCTGGCACGTTCGATCAGCCTAGTCGGCCGTCGGCGCAACGCCCCTGTTAGGAGCCCCGCACGTCATCGTCGTGAATTGACCCGGCGCTGCGCGTCGGTAGTCGCGCCCTCGCGCGCGCGCCCAGCGGCGAGTATCTCCAGGAGAATATGCCGTGCCAGCTACTATCGCTTGGGTGTCGGACGGCGAACAAGGCAAACCACGTCGGCGCCGGGGGCGGCGCCGTGGCCGTGGCGCCGCGACTTCGTCCGAGAACCAAACCACCGGCCAAGCGACCGGCGACGCGACAGCCACCAAGTCGCGCCGATCCCGGGCTTCTCGCCGCGGGCCCGACGAGTTGCGCACCGTCCACGAAACCTCCGCCGGAGGGCTGGTGATCGACGGGCTCGACGGCCCCCGCGAGGCACAGGTCGCGGCCCTGATCGGACGTATCGACCGGCGTGGACGGATGCTGTGGTCGCTGCCCAAGGGGCACATCGAACTCGGTGAGACCGCTGAGCAGACCGCTATCAGAGAGGTAGCCGAAGAGACCGGCATCCGGGGCAGTGTGCTGGCCGCGCTGGGCCGCATCGACTATTGGTTCGTCACCGACGGCCGTCGCGTGCACAAGACCGTGCACCACTATCTAATGCAGTTCTCCGGCGGCGAGCTGTCCGACGAGGATCTCGAAGTCGCCGAGGTCGCCTGGGTGCCGATGAAGGAACTGCCATCCCGCCTCGCCTACGCCGACGAACGACGCCTGGCCCGCGTGGCCGACGAGCTGATCGACAAGCTGCAAAGCGACGGTCCGGCTTCGCTTCCGCCGCTGCCACCGAGCTCGCCGCGGCGCCGGCCCCAGACGCACTCGCGGACCCGGCATTCGGACCAACCGGCTGGGGGCCGGAAGAACGGCCACAGGCCGGGGCCGTGACAGCTCCGCATCCGCGTTGGGCCGGCCTGGCGCGCGTCGCCGCCGTGCTCGCCATCGTGGCCGGACTCGCGGTACTGAGCGGCCCGGCGATTCCGCGCGCAGCCGCGGGCGAGCCCGGGGTGACGCCGTTCGTCCGGGTCCGCATCGATCAGGTCACGCCGGATGTGGTCACCACGACCAGCCCTCCGGTCGTGACCGTGAGCGGCATGGTCACCAACATCGGCGACCGGCCGGTCCGCGACGTCATGGTCCGCCTCGAGCACGCCGGCGCCGTCACCGCCTCCGCGGGCCTGCGCACCACCCTCGACGGCGACACCGACGGGTATCAGGCCGCCGCCGATTTCCTCACCGTCGCGCCCGAACTGCAGCGCGGACAAGAAGTCGGTTTCACCCTGTCGGCGCCGCTGCGGGCGTTGAACAAGCCGTCGCTGGGAGTGGAGAAGCCCGGCATCTACCCGGTCCTGGTCAACGTGAACGGCACGCCCGACTACGGCGCACCCGCCCGGCTGGACAACGCTCGATTTCTGCTGCCCGTGGTGGGGGTGCCGCCCGATCGCGCCGACGACGTGGGCTCAGCCGTCGCGCCCGACACCTCGAAACCGGTGTTGATCACCATGCTGTGGCCGCTGGCCGACCGGCCCAGGCTGGCGCCCGGCGTGCCGGGCGGAACCATCCCCGTGCGGTTGGTCGACGACGAGCTGGCCACCTCGTTGGCCAGCGGTGGCCGGCTCGACATCCTGCTGTCCTCCGCCGAAGTCGCCACCAGTCACGACGTCGACCCCGACGGCGCTGTCGGCCGCGCCTTGTGCCTGGCGATCGACCCGGATCTGCTGGTCACCGTCAACGCGATGACCGCCGGCTACATCGTGTCGAACTCATCCGACGGCCCCGCTCAACTGCCCGGCACCCCCACCCACCCCGGCGGCGGACAGGGCGCCGCGGCCGAATGGCTGAACCGGCTGCGGGCGCTGGCGCATCGGACGTGCGTCACTCCGCTGCCCTACGCGCAAGCCGATCTGGACGCCGTGCAGCGCGTCAACGACCCTGGCCTCAGTGCCATCGCCACCACAAGCGCCAACAGCATCATCGACAAAATTCTGGACGTCTCCTCCACCCGCGGCGCCACGCTGGTGCCCGACGGCCCGCTGACCAGCCGCGGGGTCAAGCTGCTCAGCGCCGACGACAACACCGTCGCGATCGCCCCCGCCGACCTCTCGGCCACCGAGGCACAGGGCTCCACCGAGTCCGGCGTCGACACCGCGCCCCGGCGGTTGTCCCCGCAGGTCACGGTCGCGCCGTTCGACCCCGCGGTCGGCGCGGCGCTGGCCGGAGTGGGAACCGAGCCCGAAGTGCCGACGTACCTCGACTCGTCGCTGACGGTTCGGCTGGGCCACGACTCGCTGACCGCGCGGCGCCAGGACGCCCTGGGCTCGATCTTCTGGCACGCCCTACGGCATGACGACCCGCGCACGCAGATCTTGGTTCCGCCGACGACGTGGAATCTGCAGGCCGACGACGCCCAGGTCATCTTGACCGCCCTGACCACCACCATTCGGTCCGGTCTGGCGGTGCCGCGCCCGCTGCCGGCGGTCATCGCCGAGACCAACCAGGCCGCTCAAGTCGGCGGCGAACCACCGGAAGAGGTCGGCGACGACGATGCCGTACGCGGCCAGTTCAGCGACGACGTGACCGCCGGCATCAGCAGTCAAGTCGGCCGGTTGTGGGGACTGACGGCAGCGCTGATGACCGACGACCGCACCGGGTTGACCGGCGTCCAGTACACCGCGCCGCTGCGCGAGGACATGCTGCGCGCGCTGAGCCAGTCCGAACCGCCCGACACCCGCAACGGGTTGGCTCAGGAGCGCCTGGCGGTGGTCGGCAAGACGGTCAGCGACCTGTTCGGCGCGGTGACGATCGTCAACCCGGGCGGCTCCTACACCCTGGCCACCGAGCACAGCCCGCTGCCGCTGGCGCTGCACAACGGGCTGGCCGTTCCGATCCGGGTCCGGCTGCATGTCGACGCACCGCCGGGGATGAACGTCACAGACATCGGTCAGATCGAATTGCCGCCGGGTTACCTGCCGCTGCGCATTCCGGTCGAAGTGAACTTCACCCAACGCGTCGCCGTCGACGCGACCTTGCGGACTCCGGACGGTCTGCGCCTCGGCGAGCCGGTGCGGTTTTCGGTGCATTCCAACGCCTACGGCAAGGTCCTGTTCGCCATCACGCTGTCCGCCGCGGCGGTGCTCGTTCTGCTGGCCGGCCGGCGCCTGTGGCACCGCTTCCGCGGCCAGCCCGATCGCGCGGACCTGGACCGCCCCGACCCGCACGATGCCCGGCTCGCCGACGGAGCCGGCGACGCGCGCGGCCCCGCGGATCGGGGGGACGAACAAGAGAACGTCGAAGAAGAGCACCGAGTATGACCCCCGCCTATCGGCAGGCTCAACCACACCACCGCCTGCCCGAGCCGGCCCGGCATTCGCGGATGTCGGGCTCGCCGCCGACCGGCCCGCTGCCACCCGTTGCCGCCGAGATCGACCGTCGACGCCCCGAGCTGTCCGATGCCGCGTTGGTCTCGCGGTCGTGGGCGATGGCCTTCGCCACGTTGATCAGCCGGCTCACCGGTTTCGCCCGCGTGGTGCTGTTGGCCGCAATCCTGGGCGCCGCGTTGTCCAGCGCGTTCTCGGTCGCCAATCAGCTGCCCAACCTGGTGGCCGCCCTCGTCCTGGAGGCGACCTTCACCGCGATCTTCGTGCCGGTGCTGGCCCGCGCAGAGCAGAGCGATCCCGACGGCGGCGCGGGGTTCGTGCGGCGCCTGGTCACGCTGACGACGGCGCTGTTAGTCGTCGCCACGGCACTGTCGGTGGCGGCCGCCCCGCTGTTGGTGCGGCTGATGCTGGGCCGCACACCGCAAGTCAACGAGCCACTGACCGTCGCGTTCGCCTACCTACTGCTCCCCCAGGTCCTTGCCTACGGCCTGACCTCGGTGTTCATGGCGATCCTCAACACGCGCAACGTGTTTGGGCCCACAGCGTGGGCACCCGTCGTCAACAATGTCGTCGCGCTGGTCACTCTAGCGATCTACGTGCTGGTTCCCGGCGAGCTGTCAATCGACCCCGTCCACATGGGCAACGCCAAGCTGCTGGTGCTCGCCGTGGGCACCACGCTCGGGGTGTTCGCCCAAACCGGGCTGTTGCTGGTGGCGCTGCGGCGCCAGCGCGTCGACCTGCGCCCGCTGTGGGGAATCGACCAGCGCCTCAAGCGTTTCGGCACGATGGCCGCCGCCATGGTGCTGTACGTACTGATCAGCCAGCTCGGCCTGGTCGTGGGCAACCAGATCGCCAGCACGGCAGCGGCATCCGGCCCGGCGATCTACAACTACACCTGGCTGGTCCTGATGCTGCCGTTCGGCATGATCGGCGTGACGGTGCTGACCGTGGTGATGCCGCGGCTGAGCCGCAACGCCGCCGCCGACGACACCAAGGCGGTGCTCGGCGACCTGTCGCTGGCCACCCGGCTGACGTTGATCACGCTGATCCCGATCGTGGCGTTCATGACGGTTGGCGGACCGGCGATGGGCAGCGCCTTGTTCGCCTATGGCCATTTCGGGGACGTCGACGCCGGATACCTGGGCGCCGCGATCACCCTCTCGGCCTTCACGCTGATCCCCTACGGCCTGGTGCTCCTGCAGCTGCGAGTGTTCTACGCACGCGAGCAGCCGTGGACGCCGATCGTCATCATCCTCGTCATCACCGCGGTCAAGATCCTGGGCTCGGTGCTGGCGCCGCACCTCACGCACGACCCCAAGCTGGTGGCCGGTTTTCTGGGGCTGGCCAACGGCATGGGATTCCTGGCCGGCGCGGTCGTCGGCTACGTCCTGCTGCGGCGCACACTGTTGCCGGCCGGTGGCCAGCTGATCGGCGTCGGCGAAGTCCGGACGATCCTGGTGACGCTCACCGCGTCCATGCTGGCCGGATTGATCGCCCATGTGGTCGATCGGTTGCTGGGGCTGGACCAGCTCACCGCGCACGGCGGCGGCGCCGGTTCCCTGCTTCGCCTATTTGTACTGGGGCTCATCATGCTGCCGATCACGGCCGCGGTCATGGTGCGCGCACAGGTCCCAGAGGCGCAGGCAGCTCTGGACGCGCTGCGGTACCGCATCACGGGCCGCGGACCGCGGCCGCGCAAACCCAGTGCGAAGGATCGATCGTCTCACCGGCGCCCGGTCACGTACCCTGAGCAGAGGAATTCCTCCCCGCCTGGGGTGAATGCGGTCCAGGAGCCGATCCGGCGCACACCTCCGGAGCGGGCAAACCGAGCCCGGCTAGCGAAAGGACTGGAGGTGACCGACCGCCCGATGGAAAGCGCAGCCCCCAGCGCTGGGCCTGGAACTGGTTCAGGAACTCCGCGGCCGGTCGCCGACGACTTCCAGCCCGATATTCCCGCCAACGAACCGCCGCGGCCCGCGCCGCGCCCGTCCGACCAGGCCAACGGCGATATCCCCGGTGAATCCCGGCGCGCGCCGACCCCGTTCGAACCACCACCGCGTGAGCGTTCGGCGGATTCCGCAGGAGAGGACGTGCACCTGGTCCCCGGTGCCCGAATCGCCGGCGGCCGCTACCGGCTGCTGGTGTTCCACGGCGGCGCCCCGCCGCTGCAGTTCTGGCAGGCGCTGGACACCGCCCTGGATCGGCAGGTGGCGCTGACCTTCGTCGACCCGGACGGTGCTTTGCCCGACGAGGTGCTCCAGGAGATCTTGTCCCGCACCCTGCGGCTCAGCCGCATCGACAAACCCGGCATCGCCCGGGTGCTCGACGTGGTCCACACCGGCTCGGGCGGCCTGGTGGTCTCCGAGTGGATCCGCGGCGGTTCGTTGCAAGAGGTGGCCGACACCGCACCCTCACCGGTGGGAGCCGTGCGGGCCATGCAGTCGCTGGCCGCCGCCGCCGACGCGGCCCACCGCGCCGGCGTCGCGCTGTCGATCGACCACCCCAGCCGGGTTCGGGTCAGCATCGAAGGCGATGTCGTGCTGGCCTACCCGGCGACCATGCCCGCCGCCAACCCTCAGGACGACATCCGCGGCATCGGCGCCGCACTCTACGCCCTGTTGGTCAACCGGTGGCCCCTCCTGGAAAGCGGGGTTCGCAGCGGGCTCGCGGCGGCCGAACGCGACTCCTCCGGCAACCCCGTCGAGCCCATGGCCGTCGACCGCGACATCCCCTTCCAGATCTCCGCGGTCGCCGTCCGAGCGGTCCAAGAAGACGCCGGGATCCGCAGCGCCTCAACGCTTTTGAACCTGCTCCAGCAAGCCACCGCGGTCGCCGACCGCACCGAGGTGCTCGGCCCGATCGACGATTCGCCGTCGCCGTCGCCGGCTCTGATCTCACCCGGTCAGGAACAGGAGGCGTTCGCGCGCCGACGGCGCAACGTACTCATCGGGGTCGGGGCCGGCCTTGCCGTCATCGTGGTGGCGTTACTGGTGCTGGCGTCGATCGTGAGCAAAATCTTCGGCGACGTCGGCGGTGGCCTCAACAAGGATGAGCTCGGACTCAACGGCCCGTCGTCATCGTCGTCCGCGTCGGCGCCGTCCAGCGCCCCGCCCGCGGTCGCAGGCAGCGTCGTCAAACCCACCAAGGCGACGGTCTTCTCCCCCGACGGTGACCCTGACAACGCGGGGACGGCCGGGCAGGCGATCGACGGCGATCCCTCGACGGCCTGGGCGACCGAGGTCTACACCGACGCCGTCCCCTTCCCCAGTTTCAAGCAGGGCGAGGGGCTGATCCTGCAGCTGCCCAGCCCCACCGTGGTCGGCCAAGTCAGCATCGACACCCCGAGCAGCGGCACCAAGGTCGAGATTCGCGCGGCGTCCTCGCCGTCGCCCTCCAGCCTCAACGACACGACCGTGCTGGCCCCGGCCTTCACGCTCAAGCCCGGCCACAACGTGATCCCGGTCAAGGCGGGCCCGCCGACGTCGAATCTGCTGGTGTGGATCTCGGTGCTGGGATCCACCAGCGGCAAGAGCCAAGCGGGCTTTTCGGAGATCACCGTCCAGGCCGCGTCCTAGTCCGCGACGCATTCCGAACACTCACATCAGCGCTTTCGACTGAAGTGCCGCGCCATACGGGATTGGTTACTGTCCGGCCGTGGGCTTCGGGAGAAACGCCAGGCGCGAGCGCAGTGACGCCGAACTGCTGGCGGCCCACGTGGCCGGCGACCGGTATGCGTTCAGCGAGCTCTTCGGACGTCATCAGCGGCACCTGCACCGGCTTGCCCGGCTGACCACCCGCACCCCCGAGGACGCGGAAGACGCCCTACAAGACGCCATGCTGTCGGCACACCGCGGCGCCGGCGCCTTCCGGCATGACGCGGCCGTGGGCAGCTGGCTGCACCGCATCGTCGTCAACGCCTGCCTGGACCGGCTGCGCCGCGCCAAAGCCCACCCGACGGTCCCACTGGAAGACGTCTATCCGGTGGCCGATCGCACGGCGCAGGTCGACACCGCGATAGCCGTGCAGCGCGCGTTGATGCGGCTTCCCGTCGAGCAGCGGGCCGCGGTCGTGGCGGTCGACATGCAGGGTTACTCGGTAGCCGACACCGCCCGGTTGCTCGGCGTCGCCGAAGGCACGGTCAAGAGCCGCTGCGCGCGCGGACGCGTCCGGCTGGCCGAACTGCTGGGCTACCTCAACGCCGGCGCGCCCGCCCTGCGCGATTCCGCCGCCGGCCAAGCCTGACCAACGGCCGCCCCGCGGTGTCCTGCGTGGCCATCGGTGCGTGCATGACGGACACTGGGTCCGATGGACGAGGCGGACGACGATGCGGTGGAACACCGCAACGCGGGATCAGACCCACCGCTGACCGTCGAACTCCTGGCCGCCCTGCAAGCGGGGATTCTCGACGACCAGGCCGCCGCCCGCGTCCGCCGGCAAATCCGCGCCGATCCGCAGGCCGCCGGCGCGCTGGGTGCCCTGAACCGGGTCCGCCGCGAGGTGGCCGCCGTCGGCGCCGACCCCGGCGCGGCGCCCGATCCTCCCCCCGAGGTCGCCGGCCGGATTTCTGCGGCGCTGCGTTTGGCGGATCCCGCGTCCGCCGATTCGGCCGGACCCGCAACTCACACCGCCCGCCCACACATCCGTCTGGCTCGCACCGTCGCCGCGGCCGCCGGACTTTGCGCGGTGCTCGCCGCGATCGGCTTCGGCACGGTCGCGCTCCTGCACGCTCCCCAGCCCGCCCCGGATACCCCCGGCGACATCCAGCACATCACGCTGTCGACGCCGCCGATGGCGATCCCGCTTTCGCGAAACGAAATTCTCGGCCTGCTCGACCGCAGTCCCGACTACGGAACGCTCGGCGACCCGGCACGGCGCGCCTCCTGCCTCACCGGCCTCGGCTATCCGGCATCCACACAGGTGCTGGGCGCGCGGGCAGTCGAGATCAACGCCCGCCCCGGGATCGTTCTGGTGGTACCCGGCGACAGCCCACACGTCCTGGCGGTCTATGCGGTCTCCCCGAACTGCAGCGCCGCCGATACCGGTCTACTGGCCAATACGCAGGTCCCCCGGCCCTAATGTGGTGCCATGGGTGCTGCGACACACCCGGGAACAGCCCTGCCTAGGCTGGCGTTTACACAGATCCAGAGACAATCGCTTGAAAGGTTTTCATGACCGCCGACACTGTGCATGACGTGATCGTTATCGGTTCGGGTCCTGCTGGGTATACCGCGGCGTTGTATGCGGCGCGGGCGCAGTTGGCGCCGGTGGTGTTTGAGGGGACGTCGTTTGGTGGGGCGTTGATGACGACGACCGAGGTGGAGAATTTCCCGGGTTTCCGCGACGGGATCACCGGTCCGGAGTTGATGGATCAGATGCGCGAGCAGGCGTTGCGCTTTGGGGCCGATCTGCGGATGGAAGACGTCGAGTCGGTGTCGTTGCAGGGCCCGGTCAAGTCGGTGACCACCGCTGAGGGCCACACGGTGCGGGCGCGGGCGGTGATCTTGGCGATGGGGGCCGCGGCCCGGTATTTGGGGGTGCCCGGCGAGCAGGAGTTGTTGGGTCGCGGGGTGTCCTCGTGTGCGACCTGTGACGGGTTCTTCTTCAGGGATCAGGATATTGCGGTGGTCGGGGGTGGGGACTCGGCGATGGAGGAGGCGACGTTTTTGACCCGGTTCGCGCGCAGCGTCACACTGGTGCACCGCCGCGAGGAGTTCCGGGCGTCGCGGATCATGCTGGAACGCGCCAAG
>DASTKA010000048.1:0-2714 GCA_035716165.1 Mycobacterium sp.
CAGGAGCGGTCGGCCGCCGCGGCCGAAGGCGCCGACGAGTGGCATGACCCGCGCGCCGACGGCAACGTGCCCGACGTGTACATCGCCATGGGGCAGACGGCCGAAAACGTCGCGCTGTTGACCGGCATCAGCCGCGAAGACCAAGACCACTGGGGCGTGCGGAGCCAGAACCGCGCCGAGGAAGCGATCAAGAGCGGGTTCTTCGAGCGGGAGATCACCCCGGTGAGCCTGCCCGACGGCACCACGGTCAGCACCGACGACGGTCCTCGCCCCGGCACCACCTACGAGAAGATCAGCCAGCTCAAGCCGGTGTTCCGGCCCAACGGCACGGTGACCGCGGGCAATGCGTGCCCGCTCAACGATGGCGCCGCCGCGGTGGTGATCACCAGCGACACGAAGGCGAAGGAACTCGGCCTGACGCCGTTGGCGCGCATCGTGTCCACCGGGGTCAGCGGCCTCTCCCCGGAGATCATGGGCCTGGGCCCCATCGAGGCGACCAAGAAGGCGCTGGCGCGCGCCAAGCTGTCGGTCAGCGACATCGACCTGTTCGAGATCAACGAGGCGTTCGCGGTCCAGGTGCTGGGTTCGGCGCGCGAGCTGGGCATCGACGAGGAGAAGCTGAACGTGTCCGGTGGGGCGATCGCGCTGGGCCACCCGTTCGGCATGACCGGCGCGCGCATCGCCACCACGTTGCTCAACAACCTGCAGACGCACGACAAGACGTTCGGTCTGGAGACCATGTGCGTCGGCGGCGGGCAGGGCATGGCGATGGTGATCGAGCGGCTGAGCTAGGCCGCTCGTCCTCGGCACGAAAAAACCGGCACGCCCGTGGGCGTGCCGGTTTTTCTGTGGCAGAGCTAGTCGTTCTGCAGATAACTCAGCAGACGCAGGATCTCGATGTACAGCCAGACCAGCGTCACGGTCAGGCCCAGCGCGATGCCCCATGCCGCCTTCGCCGGCGCTCCAGCGCGGACCATCTGGTCGGCCGCATCGAAATCGATCAGGAAGCTGAACGCCGCGATCGCGATGCACACCAGCGAGAAGATGATCGCCAGCGTGCCGCCGCTGCGCAGGCCCAGGCCGGTGCCGCCGTTGACGTGGAACATCGCCAACACGAAGTTGCCGAGCATCAGTGCCAGCACGCCGAACATCGCGGCGACCAGCATGCGGGTGAACTTGGGCGTCACCCGGATGGCGCCCGTCTTGTAGACCACGAGCATGCCGAAGAACACCCCGAAGGTGCCCAGCACCGCCTCACCGATCAGCGCCCCGGCGTTGGCGTGCGACACCGAGAAGTTGGCGAAGACGAACGAAATGGCGCCCAGGACCATGCCCTCGAGCACGGCGTAGCTCAGCACGATGCCGGGGTTGTCCTGCTTGCGGCCGAAGGTGGCCACCAGCACCAGGGCCAGGCCGCCCAGCCCACCGACCAGGGCCAGCGGCATGGCCAGCGCCACGTCGCGGACGACCAGGAAGTAGGAGACGACGGCGGAGATCGCCAGCACGGCCAGCGTGATGCCGGTCTTGGTGACGACGTCGTCGATGGTCAGCGGACGCGAAGCTTTGGCCTCCTGATACGGAGCCTGGTAGGGAGCCGCGTAGGGGTCGGCGCCATAGCCATAGCCCTGCATTGGGGGCGCGCCAGTGCCGAATTGTGCGTATCCGCCCCTCTGCTTAGGCAGCGAACGAAATACCGGGTTGCTTGTTTCCCGCACCGTCGGATCCTCTCTAATTGGCTTCGAGCTGTGCGAACACAATCTCAACGATCGGCCTTGCACGCTGGTTCCCAGCGGACCTGGGCGTTTTGCGTATGTATATAGCCCTCGCCGTTGTCGTCGCGTTAAACATAACCCTTACCCGCGGGTATCGCGCCGGTCGCGACGACTAGATTTCTTCCTCGGGGCCGGACCGGCCTGGACCGGCTCAAGAGAGGCGAGGGCGTGACCGACGAATCCGATGAGGTCCTGACCGAAGTCGAGGGAAACGTCGGCTTGATCACGCTCAACCGCCCGAAGGCGATCAACTCGCTGAATCAGCAGATGGTCGACACCCTCAGCGCCATCCTCACCGGCTGGGCCAACGACGACGCCGTGCGCGCGGTAGTGCTCTCGGGCGCCGGTGAACGCGGGCTGTGCGCCGGCGGCGACGTGGTCTCGATCTATCACAGCGCCCGCAAGGACGGGGTCGAGGCGCGGCGCTTCTGGCGCGACGAGTATCTACTCAACGCGCAGATCTCCGATTTCGCCAAGCCCTATGTGGCGTTGATGGACGGCATCGTGATGGGCGGTGGCGTCGGCGTCAGCGCGCACGCGAACACCCGGGTGGTCACCGATACCTCGAAGATCGCCATGCCCGAGGTCGGCATCGGATTCATACCCGACGTCGGCGGTGTTCATCTGCTGTCCCGGGCGCCTGGCGGGCTGGGCCTACACGCCGCGCTGACCGGGGCGCCGTTCTCCGGATCCGACGCCATCGCCATGGGCTTCGCCGACCATTACGTTCCGCACGAAGACGTCGAGGCGTTTCGCCGTGCGGTGGTCACCGACGGCGTCGAGGCGGCGCTCGCCGAGTATGCCGTCGAACCACCGCCCAGTGAGCTTGCCGCGCAACGTGATTGGATTGATGAATGCTTCTCCGGCGACACCGTCGCGGACATCGTCGCCGCGCTTCGCGCGCACGGCGCCGGCCCGGCCGATGACGCCGCCGACCTGATC
>DASTKA010000049.1:0-5795 GCA_035716165.1 Mycobacterium sp.
CTGCAGCGCGCCGTCGCGTGGTTCGCCGACCACGGCGTCACCGTCGAACGGGTCCTGTCCGACAACGGCCCGGCATACACGTCCTACGCCTGGCGCGATGCCTGCACCCAACTGCGCATCACCGCCAACCGAACCCGCCCCTACCGGCCCCAGACCAACGGCAAAATTGAGCGTTTCCACCGCACCCTGGCCGACGGGTGGGCCTACGCCCGGCTCTACGAGTCAACACAGCACCGCAACGCCACCCTGCCCGGCTGGCTACACACCTACAATCACCACCGAGCCCACTCCGCCATCGGAGGCCGGCCACCGGTCACCCGACTGACCAACCTCCCTAGACATCACAACTAGTAGCGGTGCTGGGCCATGCGTGACGGCCCGGTGTCGCCTTCGTCGGACACCAGCGCCGGCACCATCTCGCTGGTCACCAAACCCCCGCTAGTGGTCAATTCGTCGATGGTGGCGAAGGATTCGGCGATGTTGGCCGGAGTGTCGATCACTACCGTGACGACGGGCACCCGACGGGCGAGCGAAAACAACCCGTCACCGCGGGGTGGGTGGTCGCCGTGGAAGCCCCAGACGCCGCGCAGCACGGTCGCGCCGTCCGCGATTCCGGCCTGGCGCAGCCGCTGGACAATCGCGCGGTGTACCGGCACGCCGCCGTGGCGTGCGGACTCCGAGGTGTAGATCGTCAGCTGCTGGAACAGCGGCAGGCCGTGCTCGTCGACGCCGGGCAATGCGTGCGGCCGCTCCAGGAACTGGCCGTCACGCTTGCACACCTGGACCCGTTCGAGGGTGAACAAGGGTCTGCGCAGCAGCTCGCCGATCTCCGGTAGCACCCGGCAGATGCGCTCACCCGATCCGACGACGACGATCATCATCGGCACATCGGCGTTGCGGCCAAAGAAGTTGGCGCGCTGGCGTTCTCCGTGTGCGACGCCGTCCACGCCGAGCAACACGGTGGCGCCGGCAAGGCCGCGCCGGTGCATCAGGTCGCAGAGGGCGACGTAGGCGGGTGAGCCGTTGATGCGCTGCTTACGGCCGACATAGATCGTCAGCTTGACGGCGTCGCGCGGATCCTCGGGCAGCCGCGGGGAACCGACGTCGTCGTGCAGCAGCCGGGCACGCTCCAGGGTGACCAGGCCTCGCTGCTTCACCGCCAGCACCTGGTCGAGCAGGGCCTCGATCTTGGTTCTCGTGTCGACCGCGATGATCACCACGGGCGGATCCTCCGACAACGTCAAGGACTCGTCGGTGCGCAGATAGTGGCCGGTGCCGAAGCCGCCGATGCCGCGCAGCAGGACGCCGCATGCGATTCCGTGTTGTGCGTACAAGCCGAGCAGCACATCGGAAACGAAGCCGTCCCCGGTCCGCCTGCGTTCGGCCAAATAGGCGGTGAGCTTCAGGCAATCGTCGTCCATCGCCGCTCCCGTCGCTTTGCGGCGAGCCTACCCGCGCGGAGACGTCAAGCGGCTGAACCGCTTAGCTTCCGGTGAGGGCTGCCACGATGAGCCGGGTGGTCCGTTCGGCCCGTCGCCGCGAATAGGGCTGCGCGCCGGAAAGAATCGGGTACACCACCCCGCCGACGATTGCGTCCGCCGCCGATTCGGCGGTGGTCTCATCGATGCCGTCGGCCACCAACCGGGCCCGCACGCTGTCGTGTAGCGGCGCACTGAATCCGGCGCGGAGCCTGACGGCGGTGTCCTCGTGTTCCATGCAGGCCACGGTCAGCGTTCGCAGCATGGCCGACCCTCGCGGCGTCGTCAGGCTGGCGAACAACTTGCCCACCCAGGCCACCAGGTCGGCGACCAGGTTGCCGCTGTGGTTGACCGACGCGAGCAGCTTGTCGGCGTCTTCGAGCATGACGTCGGCGACCAGGGTGGGGCGAGTGGGCCACCAGCGATAAATGGTTTGCTTGCCCACCCCGGCGCGCGCGGCGACCGCCTCGATGGTCAGCCCGTCGAACCCGCGCTCGAGCAGCAGTTCGCGCGTTGCGGTCACGATCGCCGTGCGGGACTTCTCGCTGCGCCTCCGGGGCGACGCCGCCGGCGGGTTCACCGCGCCGAGATCGGTTGGCATGTGGTGGTCCTCGCTTCTGCGAACTCAGATCGACAGCCGGGCGATCGGGCGCGCTTTACATATCCTGATCAGCGCGGGTAATCTGCCACAAGACGAGACGGTCCGTCTTGTAACGAAAGGATAGCAGTCGGTGCGGCCAACGCCAGTTATCTCTCGGCCGTCCTCGTGACCCTGGGACTGAGTCCAGAGCAGCAGGAGCTGAGCGACGCGGTGGGGCAGTTCGCCGCCCGGAATGCTCCCATTGCCGCGACGCGTGACAGCTTCGACAACCTTGCGGCCGGACGGATCCCCGGATGGTGGGATGCCTTGGTAGCCAATGGTTTCCATGCCGTGCATCTGCCCGAAGAGCTTGGCGGCCAAGGTGGAGAACTGATCGATGCCGCATGCGTTCTGGAATCGGCGGGCACGTCGCTGCTGCCCGGCCCACTGTTGCCGACGGTGACGGCCGGAGCCGTCGCCCTCCTCGCCGAACCGACGCCGCCCGCAGAGTCGTTCCTGCGCGACCTGGCGTCGGGCGCCACCGCGGCGGTTGTGTTGCCCGACGACAACTTCTCCGCGCGCTTGCACGGTGGGCGATGGATGGTCACCGGCTCCTCGCAAGTCACCCAGGGTGTGTGCGCGGCGCGCACGATCCTGCTCGGCGCCCACGGCGACGACGGCGATGTCGTCTGGCTGCTGGTGGACCCCGAAAACCCCTCGGCCACGGTCGAACCCGTAGCCGGCACCGACCTTGTCGTCGACGCCGGGACCCTGCGGCTCGATGGCTACGGCGCGACCGAGTCGGAGATCCTCAGCGGCATCGACCCCGACCGCGCGCGGTGCGTCTCCGTGGGTCTGGCGGCCAGCACGGTGGCCGGCATCGCGCAGTGGTGCGTGCAGGCCGTCACCGCGCACCTACGCATCCGCGAGCAGTTCGGCAAGGTGATCGGGACGTTCCAGGCGTTGCAGCACAACGCGGCGATGCTGTTGGTCAGCAGCGAGTTGGCCACCGCGGCGGCCTGGGATGCGGTCCGTGCCGTCGACGAATCGCTCGACCAGCATCGGATCGCCGCCGCCGGGGCGGCCGTCCTCGCGATCTCGCCCGCCCCAGATCTGGTGCTCGACGCGCTGACGATGCTGGGCGCCATCGGTTTCACCTGGGAACACGACGTGCATCTGTACTGGCGGCGGGCAATCAGTCTGGCGGGATCGATAGGGCCGGCGAACCGCTGGGCGCGACGGCTGGGAGAGCTCACGTGCGCCCAGACGCGCGACATGTCGGTGAATCTCGGCGAAGCGGAATCCGAATTCCGTTCGTGGGTCGCCGAGACGCTGGATGCGGCCCTGAAGTTGCGCAACGACAAGCCCGCCCCCCACGGCGATTACGAGCACCTCGCCACCGGGCCGCAACGCACGCTGATCGCGGACGCCGGTCTCATGGCGCCGCACTGGCCGGCGCCCTGGGGCGTCGATGCGGATCCGTTGAAACAGCTCATCATCGACGAGGAATTCGCCAAGCGACCCGGTCTGGTTCGGCCATCGCTGAACATCGCCGAATGGATCCTGCCCTCGGTGTTGGCCGCCGCGCCAAAAGAGTTGCAGGAGCGGCTGATCCCGGCGACGCAACGGGGTGACATCCTGTGGTGCCAGCTGTTCAGTGAGCCGGGGGCGGGTTCCGACCTCGCGTCGCTGGCCACCCGGGCGACCAAGGTCGACGGCGGCTGGCGGATCAACGGCCACAAGATCTGGACGTCGTTGGCCCAATACGCCGACCTGGGCGCGCTTCTCGCGCGCACCGACCCCGGGGCCAGCAAGCACCGAGGCATCGGCTACTTCATCCTCGATATGCGATCCCCGGGGGTGGAGATCCAGCCCATCAAGACCGCGACCGGGCAGGCACACTTCAACGAGGTGTTCCTCAACGACGCCTTCGTTCCCGACGAGATGCTGCTGGGCGGCCCTACCGACGGCTGGAACCTCGCGATCGCCACGATGGCCGAAGAGCGTTCGGCCATCAGCGGATACGTCAAGTTCGACCGGGCCGTCGCGCTGCGTCGGCTCGCCGCTCAACCCGGGCCGGACCGCGACGACGCGCTGCGTGAGCTCGGCGAGCTCGACGCCTACACCAACGCGATCAGGGCGCTCGGGGTGCGCGAGACCATTCGGCTGCTCGACGGCCAGGCGTCCGGCCCCGCCTCCAGCATCGCCAAGGTCGCCATGAATGTGCTGCTGCGCCGGACCTTTGCGGCCACGCTGCAGTTGACCGGGCAGGTCGCGATGGTCGACGACCCCGACGCCGCGGTCGTGGAACCCTATTTGCACCTGCCGGCCGAGCTGATCGGCGGTGGAACGAGGGAGATCCAGTTGAACATCATCGCGCAGATGATTCTCGGTCTGCCCCGAAAGTAAGGCACAGCATGGGATTACGCGGAGACGCCGCGATCGTCGGCTACATCGAGCTTCCACCCGAGCGGCTCAACAAGGCCTCACCCGCGCCGTTCGTCCTCGAACAATGGGCCGAACTGGGCGCCGCCGCGCTCGAAGATGCGGGTCTACCGGGAGACGTCGTCAACGGGATCGCCGCCTCACACCTGGCCGAGTCGGAGATCTTTGTTCCCTCCACCATCGCCGAATACCTCGGCGTCGGAGCGAGGTTCGCCGAACACGTGGACCTGGGCGGCGCCAGCGCCGCCGCCATGGTGTGGCGCGCCGCCGCGGCCGTCGAACTCGGCATCTGCGACGCCGTGTTGTGCGCACTGCCCGCTCGCTACATCACGCCGTCGTCGAAGAAGAAGCCCAGGCCCATGATCGACGCGATGTTCTTCGGCTCGTCGAGCAACCAATACGGTTCTCCCCAAGCCGAATTCGAAATCCCCTACGGCAACCTCGGCCAGAACGGACCATACGGCCAGGTGGCCCAGCGCTACGCCGCGGTCCACGGCTACGACGAGCGCGCGATGGCCAAGATCGTCGTCGATACGCGCACGAACGCCAACCACACCGACGGCGCGATCTGGAAGGACAAGCCGCTGACCGTCGACGACGTGCTGGCCAGCCCGGTCATCGCCGACCCGCTGCACATGCTCGAGATCGTCATGCCCTGCGTCGGCGGCGCCGCCGTCGTCGTCGCGAGCGCCGATGTGGCCAAGCGGTCGCGGAATCGTCCGGTGTGGATCAAGGGATTCGGCGAACACGTCCCGTTCAAGACCCCGACGTACGCCGCGGACCTACTGACCACGCCGATCGCCGCGGCCGCCGATACCGCCTTCGCCATGACCGAGCTGACGCGTGAGCAGATGGACATGGTGTCGATCTATGACTGCTACACCATCACCGTGTTGCTGTCGCTGGAGGACGCGGGCTTCTGCGAAAAGGGCAAGGGCATGGAGTTCGTCGCCAACCACGACCTGACCTTCCGCGGCGACTTTCCGCTCAACACCGCCGGCGGCCAGCTCGGCTTCGGCCAAGCTGGATTGGCCGGCGGGATGCACCACGTCTGCGACGCCACCCGCCAGATCATGGGCCGCGCGGGTGCGGCGCAGGTCGCCGACTGCAACCGCGCCTTCGTTTCCGGCAACGGCGGCATCCTGTCCGAGCAGACGACGCTCATCCTGCAAGGGGACTGACGATGAAATTCGAACGCCCGATGCCCGTCAAAACGCCTACCACAGCACCGTTTTGGGATGCGCTCGCCGACCATCGCATCGTCATCCAGTATTCGCCGTCGCTGCAGTCCT
>DASTKA010000050.1:0-3354 GCA_035716165.1 Mycobacterium sp.
GCGTGGCGATCAGCCACAACAGCACGGTCGCCGTGAATCGCACGCCTGCGAATCTACTGAATGCCCCGCACGTACGCGGCCTGCCCGAGGTGCTGGGCGCAGTCGTCGATGATGCTCACCAACCGCGCGCTGGCCGTAACCGGCGGATCCCAGTTGGTGTCCACGACGCGGGCCAGTTCCTCGGCGGTGACTCCGGCGATGTACTGGAGGGTGAGCTGGTGCACCGCGTGGTAGTAGCCGGACAGCAGGTCCGCGCGCGCCTTCACCTTGGCCACGTCGGCGGGCCCGTGTCCGTAACCGGTGTCGTTGCGCGGGAGGTCCAGTCCGAACCGGTCCACCCAGCCGTCGCGGAACCACACCTGCTCGACACCGGCGACGTCGGCCAGCTGAACGTCCTGCACCCGCGCGCTGTGCCAGACCAGCCAGGCGATGCTGTTGGCGTTCGGCGCCGGCCGGTAGCCGGACTCCTCGTCGGTCAACCCCTCGGTGATCTGGTCGACGTGCTCGATCAACCGGGTGAACTCGTCGCGCAGCAGCTCTTGGAGGACGGCGGCATCGTCGGTGCTGGCCATGCTTGCGACACTACGGGAGGGTTCCGTGGAAGACCGCTTCGACGTTATTGCCGTCCGGGTCGCGCACGAATGCGAGATTCGGCATAGTCGGCGCAGTTGATTCCCACGTGGTCGATCACGCACAAGATCCTGGCACGAGCTACCGCAACGGTCGTAGATTGTTTGCATGACTTACGACCTCATCATCCGTAATGGCACCATCGTCGACGGGCTGGGGGGAGAGCCGTACGTCGGCGACGTGGCGGTGCAGGGCAACGTCATCAAGGCGGTCGGCGCGATCAACGGGGCGACGGCCGCGCGAGAGATCGACGCCACCGGGCTGCTGGTCACGCCCGGCTTCGTCGACCTGCACACCCACTACGACGGCCAGTCCATCTGGTCGGAGCGCCTGACCCCGTCCTCGGCGCACGGCGTGACGACGGTGGTGATGGGCAACTGCGGGGTCGGCTTCGCGCCGTGCCGCCAGTCCGATCACGACGTGCTGGTCGACGTGATGGCCGGTGTCGAAGACATCCCCGGCGTCGTCATGACCGACGGCCTGCCATGGACGTGGGAAACCTTCCCCGAATACATGGACGCGCTCGAGTCGGGCAGACGCGACATCGACGTCGCGGCGTATCTTCCGCACTCGCCGCTGCGGGTGTACGTGATGGGTCAGCGCGGCGCCGACCGCGAGCCGGCCACCGAGGACGACCTGGCCAAGATGCGGGAGCTGGCCAAGGAGGCGATCGAGGCCGGCGCGCTGGGCTTCGCGTCGTCGCGCCTGACCATCCATAAGACCGAAAGCGGTTCGCCCATCCCGAGTTACGAGGCCGCCGGCGAGGAGATCGAGGAGATCGCCCGCGGCGTCGTGGACGGCGGCGGCGGGCTGCTGCAGTTCGTTCCCGACATCCCGTCCGGCGGCTATCAGCCGGTGCTGCAGACGGTGTTCGACGTCGCCGAGGATGTCGGGCTGCCGCTGACCTTCACCCTCGTCGTCGCCAACTCCGGCGACCCGACGTGGCCGGACGCCATCACCATGATCGAGAAGGCCAATTCACGGACGGCCGGGGACGACCCGCAGATCACCGCGCAGCTGTTGCCGCGCCCGATCGGGTTGATCATCGGGCTGCAGCTGACGGCCAACCCGTTCGTGCTCTACCCCAGCTACCGCGAGATCGCGCACCTGCCGCTGGCCGAGCGGGTCGCCGAGATGCGCAAACCCGAGGTTCGCGCCCGCATCCTGGCCGACAAGCCCGGCCAGGGTCACCCGATCCTCTACGTGGCGCAGATGTGGGACTGGATCTTCCCGCTGGGCGACACCCCCGACTACGAGCCCGACCCGTCGACCAGCATCGGGGCCCGCGCCCGGGCACGCGGCGTCGATCCGATGGAAGAGGCTTACGACCGGCTGCTCGATGACGAGGGCCAGGCCATGCTGTTGGTCGCGACCAGCAACTTGCAGAACAACTCGCTGGACACCGTCGGGGAACTGCTGCACCGCGACGACGTCGTGCTGGGCCTCGGGGACGGCGGCGCGCACTACGGCATGATCTGCGACGCCAGTTACTCGACCTACTTCCTGACGCACTGGGCACGGGACCGCAAGGCCGGACGGTTCACGCTGCCCCAGGCGGTTCGCGAGCTCACGTCGGTGCCGGCCCGCATCGCCGGGCTGGGTGATCGCGGCCGAATCGCGGTCGGCTACAAGGCCGATCTCAACGTCATCGACCATGCCGCTTTGCGGCTGCACAAGCCGGTGATCACCTACGACCTGCCCGCGGGGGGGCGGCGCTTGGATCAGAACGCCGACGGGTATGTCGCCACGATTGTGGCCGGGGAAGTGATCGCCGAGAACGGTGTGCCCACCGATGCCCGGCCGGGCAAGTTGGTGCGCGGGCGCCAGCCCGTTCCCGCACCCGCGGGATAACGCCACGAAAACTGGTATATGCCCGCTAAGTTGGGTCGGTGACGAACCCGCATTTTGCGTGGTTGCCGCCAGAAGTCAACTCGGCACTAATTTTTTCCGGTCCAGGTCCCGGGCCACTGCTTGCTGCCGCGGCGGCGTGGGACGGGCTGGCCGGGGAGTTGGCATCGTCGGCGTCGTCATTTTCTTCGGTGACGTCAGACCTCGCCAGCGGGTCCTGGCAGGGCGCTTCGTCGACGGCCATGATGTCCGTGGCCAGCCAATACGTGAACTGGCTCAGCACGGCGGCCGCGCAGGCCCACGAGGTGTCCCACCAGGCCTCGGCCATCGCGACCGCGTTCGAGGTCGCGCTGGCGGCCACGGTGCAGCCCGCGGTGGTGGCGGCCAACCGGGCCTTGGTGGCGGCGTTGGCGGCCAACAACCACCTTGGCCAGAACACCCCGGCGATCGCCGACATCGAGGCGGCATACGAGCAGATGTGGGCCTCCGACGTGGCGGCGATGTTCGGCTATCACGCCGACGCGTCGGCGGCGGTGGCCAAGCTGCCGCCCTGGAATGAGGTGCTGAAGAACCTCGGCTTCCCCAAACCCTCGACGCCGCAGTAGCGCGCGATCCCCACCGGCTCGCGCCTATCCTGGAAGACCATGCGCACCAAGAAAAAGGTCGACCTCAAGGCGCTGGCCGACGCGCTGGTCGACTACCCGTACGCGTACCTGATCACGGTCGACGACGGTTACCGCGTGCACACAGTGACGGTCGAACCGCGGCTGCGTGAGGCCACGCTCGACGTCGGACTCATCGGTGGGCGAACCCGTAACAACCTTGACCACCGCTCCGACGTGACCCTGTTGTTCCCGCCCGCCGAACCGGGCGGCT
>DASTKA010000051.1:0-2126 GCA_035716165.1 Mycobacterium sp.
CCGAGATCAATGCACGCGAACATCGCGAGAGCCGCCGCATTCCCAACGACGCCCTGCTCGAGGAACGAGCGCTGATGCATCGGCTGCCGCTGGAGCCGTATACCAGCAGCGCTGGGGGAAACCCGCCGTGTCGAGACCAACCAAACGATCCGCTTCGGGTCGGTGCGGTACTCGTTGCCGAAAGCGTGGGTCGATCACGAGGTGTGGTGTCGCGTCGATGGCAATGAGCTGGTCGTCGTCGGCCGTGACGACGCTGGCTTGCGCGAGATCTGGCGGCACGAACTCTCCGTGCCCGGCAAGCCACGCATCCTCGATGAGCATTATCCGGGTCACCCCAATGGGCGAGCCACGCTGCAGCCGGTGCCGCGGCCGCAGACCGAAACCGAGCGAGCGTTTCTGGCACTGGGCGAAGGCGCTGAGATGTGGCTGACCACAGCGGCGGCCACCGGCGTGGCGCGGATCCGCGCGAAGATGGGCCGCGCCACCGAGTTGGCCACGTTGTTCGGCGCCAGCCGCGTCAACGATGCGCTGCGACGTGCCGCTGACGCCGGCCGCTTCGGCGAGAACGATCTCGCGTCGGTGCTCGGCCACAGTGACGGGGAGCAGGCGCCAGCGAGCAGCACCGAGCAGCGCTTCTCGACCCAGCGCAGCACCCAGGCGTGGGCGGTGCTGGGGCGGTGAAGCAGCACCGCGAGCCGAGGGTTGGGGGTCATGGTGACCGCGGTGCGGGCGTCCTCGGGCGTTACCGCGGCGACGTGGTTGACAGGTTTGGTCATTTCGAGTCGAACAGGCCATGAAAACCGCGCCAGCGCCACCGCTCCCCGACGAACTGACCGCGCTGATGCGGCGCATGCGCCTGCCCTACCTGCGCAAGGCTGCCCCGGACGTCTGTGCCACCGCCCGTGCGCAGCGCTGGGATCCGGCCGAACTCCTCCGCGTGCTGCTCGTCGAAGAGGTCGCCGGGCGCGATCTCGCCTCACAACGAATCCGCACCGCAGCTGCAGGATTTCCGTCGGGCAAGACCTTCGATAGTTGGCGGCCGGCGGACTCAGGCATTCCCACGGCCACGCAGCAGGCGTTGATGACGCTGGAGTGGGTCGCTCGCGCCGAGAATCTCGTGGTCTGCGGCCCAAGTGGCGCGGGGAAATCGCACCTCTGCGAGGCGCTGGCGCACGCCCTGATCGCGACCGGCAAGCGGGTCGCCTGGTTCTCACTCGAGTCGTTGACCACGACCGTCTCCCGGGCAAAGGTCGACGCCTCGATCCACAAGGTGGTGGCGCGCATTTGCCGCGCCGACCTGATCGTCATCGATGACATCGGCACGCTCCCCGTCAGCCAAGACGCCGCCGAAGCCTGCTACCGCGTGGTCGACGCCGCGTACGAGAAACGCAGCGTCGCCGTCACGAGCAACCTCCATCCAGCCGGATTCGACACCATCATGCCCAAGGCGCTCGCCACACCCGCGGTCGACCGGCTGCTGCACCACGCCCACCTCCTCCTCACCGAAGTGTCGTCTCGCCGGCTCGCCGAAGCCGCTGCTGGGAAGGGGGTGAAGCCGCTGGCCTAGCACCGCCGATCCGGGAGGAACGCTGTCCGTCTATGGGGAGATTTCGTGTCCGTCTACGAGGAGATCGGTTGTCCGCCTATGGGGAGATCCTGGTGTCCATTGACACCGTGCGGCGCCAGCCAACCGTCCAACTCCGAAATTGTCAATTCCGCCGACGATCCGGTGTGTAATTCACCGTCAGCAAGGTGTGTAACCGGCAGCTCACTGCGCGGAAAATCCGAGGCCATGTCTGGGCTTGGACCAACCTTGCAACAAGCGCACCATAGATAGTCGTGCTGTTGCGCCATTTTCGCCATCGCATTGTCCGCCGCGTCCAATTCGGCGTCCAATTTCAGATCCGGCGATCAGCCCAGCCGCGGAGCGGCCGCCGCGCTCCCATCACCGACATGGCACGCTGTGAGGCGGCCCTTCCGGATGGCCGCAGTGAAGGCGGCATTGCATGCACGGCACCGCGACGGCCTACGTGAAGCAGTTCCGGCGCTGGTCTTCGGCGCGCTCGACGCTGCCTACATCGGCCGACCATTGGCGTCCTCCGCTGCACGACCACCTCGGCCAGCGG
>DASTKA010000052.1:0-8479 GCA_035716165.1 Mycobacterium sp.
CGCGCCGAACGTGCACTCAGGGCGAAACTTTGGCGATTTCCTCGCCCTGAATGCACGTTCGACGCTGCTAGCGGGTCCGATCGGCGACCGTGACGCAACTCCGCACAACCGCGACCATTGCCGATGGCGGCGGCCCGCTGCGCCCGGCTTCGCCGCGCTTGCGACCGCCGCATAGGCTGGCCGCGTGAGCCTGCCTGTTGTTTTGATCGCTGACAAACTTGCCGAATCAACCGTCGCCGCGCTGGGTGACCAAATCGAGGTGCGCTGGGTCGACGGCCCAGACCGGGAGAAGCTGCTGGCCGCGGTCCCCGAAGCCGACGCCCTGCTGGTGCGTTCGGCCACCACCGTCGACGCCGAGGTGCTGGCGGCGGCGCCCAAGCTGAAGATCGTCGCCCGCGCCGGCGTAGGCCTGGACAACGTCGACGTCGACGCCGCGACCGAGCGCGGCGTGCTGGTGGTCAACGCGCCGACGTCGAACATCCACAGCGCCGCCGAGCACGCGCTGGCGTTGCTGCTGTCGGCGGCCCGCCAGGTGCCCGCGGCCGATGCCTCGCTGCGCGAGCACGCCTGGAAGCGGTCGTCGTTCTCGGGCACCGAGATCTTCGGCAAGACGGTCGGGGTGGTGGGCCTGGGCCGGATCGGGCAGTTGGTTGCCCAGCGGCTCAGCGCCTTCGGGACCCATCTGATCGCGTACGACCCCTACGTGTCGCCGGCCCGCGCCGCGCAGCTGGGCATCGAACTGTTGACGCTCGAAGAACTGCTGGCCCGCGCCGACTTCATTTCGGTCCATTTGCCGAAGACGCCCGAGACCGCGGGCCTGATCGACAAGGACGCGCTGGCCAAGACCAAGCCGGGCGTCATCATCGTCAATGCGGCCCGCGGCGGTCTGGTGGACGAGGCGGCGCTGGCCGACGCGGTGCGCAGCGGCCACGTCCGCGCGGCCGGTCTGGACGTCTTCTCCAAAGAGCCCTGCACCGACAGTCCGCTGTTCGAGTTGCCGGAGGTGGTGGTCACACCGCATCTGGGGGCATCGACCGAAGAGGCGCAGGACCGGGCCGGCACCGACGTCGCGGCAAGCGTGAAGCTCGCTCTGGCCGGGGAATTCGTTCCCGACGCCGTCAACGTCGGCGGCGGGGTGGTCAACGAGGAGGTTGCACCCTGGCTGGACCTGGTGCGCAAGCTCGGGGTGCTGGCCGCCACGCTGTCCGACGGTCCGCCGGTGTCGTTGTCGGTGCAGGTGCGCGGTGAGCTCGCCTCCGAAGACGTTGAAATACTTAAGCTTTCGGCGCTGCGCGGGTTGTTCTCAGCCGTCGTCGAGGGGCCGGTGACGTTCGTCAACGCCCCAGCGCTGGCCGAGGAACGCGGCATCACCGCCGAAATCGGCACCGCGTCGGAAAGCCCCAACCACCGCAGCGTGGTCGACGTGCGCGCGGTTGCGCACGACGGCACCGCCGTCAACGTCGCGGGTACCCTGTCCGGGCCGCAGCTGGTGGAGAAGATCGTGCAGATCAACGGCCGCAACTTCGACCTGCGTGCCCGGGGGATCAACTTGGTGATCAACTACGTCGACCAGCCCGGCGCGCTGGGCAAGATCGGCACCCTGCTCGGTTCGGCCGGGGTGAACATCGAAGCCGCGCAGCTCTCCGAGGACACCGAGGGCCCGAGCGCGACGATTCTGCTGCGCCTGGACCAAGACGTGCCGGGCGATGTGCGGGCCGAAATCGGCGCGGCTGTCGGCGCCAACAAGCTTGAGGTGGTTGATTTTTCGTGACCCGCGCCGGCGACCATGCGGAGCGAAGCGATGAGGAGCGGCGCCGATGAAGCTGGCGGTGATCGAGGGGGACGGTATCGGGCCCGAAGTCGTTTCCGAGGCCATCAAAGTCCTGGACACGGTTCTGCCCGGCGTGGACAAGACCAGCTACGACCTGGGTGCGCGGCGATACCACGCCACCGGCGAGCTACTGCCTGACTCGGTCGTCGACGAGCTGCGCGCGCATGACGCCATTCTGCTCGGGGCCATCGGTGACCCGTCGGTGCCCAGCGGCATCCTGGAGCGAGGGTTGTTGCTGCGCCTGCGTTTCGAGCTGGACCATCACATCAACCTGCGGCCGGGCCGGCTTTATCCGGGCGTGAACAGCCCGTTGGCCGGCAACCCCGAGATCGACTTCGTGGTGGTGCGCGAGGGAACGGAAGGTCCCTATACCGGCACCGGCGGCGCCATCCGCGTCGGAACACCCAACGAAGTCGCCACGGAGGTAAGCCAGAACACGGCTTTCGGTGTACGCCGCGTGGTGTCCGACGCATTCGAGCGGGCGCAGCGACGCCGAAAGCACTTGACACTGGTGCATAAAACCAACGTGCTGACGTTCGCCGGCAAACTGTGGTCGCGCATCGTGGCCGAGGTCGGCAGGGACTATCCCGACGTCGAGGTGGCCTACCAGCACATCGATGCCGCGACCATCTTCATGGTCACCGACCCCGGTCGCTTCGATGTGATCGTCACCGACAACCTGTTCGGCGACATCATCACCGACCTGTCGGCGGCGGTGTGTGGCGGAATTGGCTTGGCCGCCAGTGGAAACATCGACGGCACCCGGACCAACCCCTCGATGTTCGAGCCCGTCCACGGCAGCGCTCCCGACATCGCCGGTCAGGGCATCGCCGATCCCACCGCTGCCATCATGTCGGTGGCGCTGTTATTGGCCCATCTCGGCGAGGACGCCGCCGCTAAGCGGGTGGACCGGGCCGTCGAGCGATATCTGGCATCGCGTGGGAACGAGCGGCGCGCCACCGCCGAAGTCGGTGAACGGATTGCTGCCGAGCTCTAGTTTCCAGGCCGGGCGGGAGTAACCGCGCCGGCACCAACGGCAATGCCGCCAATGGGAACAACGCGCACAACATCCATGCCGCTGGGTATCTCGCGGCCGAAATCAAAGCACCGAACAGCGGGGGGCCTGCGGCCGCCATCATGCGCTGGGTGGTGTTCTGAATGCCCAGCGCGCGACCACTCCAGTACGGTCCGGCGAATTCGGTGATGGCGGTTGCTTCCAGTCCGTTGTCGAGTACCGCGATCACGGAGATGGCCACCATCAGCCCGGCCTGCCACGGGGAATTCACGTAATCGGCCCACGCCAGCAAGAGCAGGATGAGCACGGCGGCGGCCGCGATGTAGCGCACGGGCCGCATGCGTGAGCCCAGTCGATCCGACCAGCGGCCCACGGCCACGCGGCCGAGCGCGCCGAGCAACTGCGAAAGCGTGACCAACCCGCCGGCGGCCGCAACCGACCAGTGCAGGTTCTTGATCAGCCACACCAGCATGAACGTCACGGTGACCGTTTGCGGCATCATCATCAGGGCCGCCACCGCGTGAATTCGCCACAGCGTCAACGACCCTCGGTATGGGCTGGCGAGTTCCTGTTCGCTCGCACTGGCGCGGGGCTTGCGCGGCGAGTCGACGATGCCGACCACGCTCACGATCGCGCCGAGCGCGCACGCCAGCGCGATGAACCTGAGGCCGGCCCGGGGCCCGTGTTCGGCAAGCTCGGGAATTATCAACGCGCCCAAGGCGATTCCCAACGGTTGCGCGGTCTGGCGGATGCCCATGGCGAGCCCGCGCTGATGTGGTGGGAACCAGGCCGACACCAGTCGCCCGCCGGCCGTGTTGCTGCTGGCGGCGGCCATACCACCGAGAAACAGGTACACCGCGATCAGCACGATCGAATGCGCCGACGCCGCGGCGTACGCCGCTATCGCGGTAAGGGCCGAGCCTGTGGCCATCACCATCCGCTCGCCGACCCGGTCCAGCACGTACCCCCAGAGCACCAGCGTGACGACCATGCCCCAGCTGGGCATCGAGGCCAGCAGACCGGCTTCGTCGAGCGGGATTCCCCGCGTGCTTTGCAGCGACGGGATCAGGAACGCGACGCCGTTGATGAAGAGGAACGAACTTGCCGTTGCCAGCAGCGAAGCGATCATGATCGACCAGCGCGCCCCCGCGCCAATTTCGGGCATCGGGGCGGGCTCGGTCTGCATTCCCCATGCTTGCATACCGGCGGGAAATGTAGCGGTAGCACTTGTGCCGTTGCCGGCCATCGGTGCCGCGGCCGCGGGCCGTCCCGGCCCGAATCGTCGCCAGACTCGGTCGGATCGTGACGGCCCGCCACGCCCGGCTACGCCGCGCTCGCGACCGTCACTAGGCTCAACCGAATGCGCCTCGGTCGAATCGCCAGCCCGGACGGTGTCGCCTTCGTCAGTATCGAAGGCGAACTCAACGACCCAGCCGAGATGGTCGCGCGCGAGATCGCCGAACATCCATTCGGAACGCCGAACTTCACCGGCCGGTCATGGCCACTGGCCGACGTCCGGCTGCTCGCCCCGATACTGGCCAGCAAGGTGGTGTGTGTCGGCAAGAACTACAGCGACCACATCGCCGAGATGAAGGACATGACCGGACCCGCGCCGGTGGATCCGGTGATATTTCTCAAGCCCAACACCGCGATCATCGGGCCGAACGTGCCGATTCGGTTGCCGGCCAACGCATCACCGGTGCACTTCGAGGGCGAGCTCGCGGTGGTGATCGGCCGGCCCTGCAAGGACGTGTCGGCCGCACAGGCGACGGAGAACATCCTCGGCTACACCATCGGCAACGACGTGACGGCGCGGGATCAACAGAAATCCGACGGCCAGTGGACCCGGGCCAAAGGGCATGACACCTTCTGCCCGGTCGGCCCGTGGATCGTCACAGACCTCAAACCGCTGGACCCGGGCGATCTGGAATTGCGCACCGAGGTCAACGGCGAGGTCAAGCAGCTCAGCCGTACCTCGCTGCTGATCCACGACATCGGCTCCATCGTCGAGTGGATCTCGGCCGTGATGACCTTGCTGCCCGGCGACATCATCCTCACCGGAACGCCGGCGGGTGTCGGCCCCATCGAGGACGGCGACACCGTCTCCATCACCATCGAGGGCATCGGCACCCTCACCAATCCCGTGGTCCGTAAAGGAAAATCGTGACTGCACCCGCGCAAGTACGCGTCCGATTCTGTCCCTCGCCCACCGGCACCCCGCATGTCGGAATGGTGCGCACGGCGCTGTTCAACTGGGCCTATGCCCGACACACCGGCGGCACCTTCGTCTTTCGCATCGAGGACACCGACGCGCAGCGCGACAGCGAGGAAAGCTATCTGGCGCTGCTGGACGCGTTGCGCTGGCTCGGCCTGGATTGGGACGAGGGGCCCGAGGTGGGCGGACCCTATGGCCCCTACCGCCAATCGCAGCGCAGTGAGATCTATCACGACGTGGTGGCCAAGCTGCTCGAAGCGGGGGAGGCCTATTACGCCTTTTCGACGCCGGAGGAGGTCGAGGCGCGCCACGTCGCCGCGGGCCGTAATCCCAAGCTGGGCTACGACAATTTCGACCGGCAGCTGACCGACTCCCAGCGCGCCGCCTTCCTGGCCGAGGGCCGCAAACCCGTGGTGCGGCTGCGGATGCCCGACGAGGATCTCGCATGGGACGACCTGGTTCGCGGCACCACCAGCTTCGCCGCCGGGGCGGTGCCCGATTTCGCGTTGACCCGTGCCAACGGAGATCCGTTGTACACCTTGGTCAACCCGTGCGATGACGCGCTGATGAAAATCACCCATGTGCTGCGTGGCGAGGATCTGTTGTCGTCGACGCCGCGCCAGCTTGCGCTGTATCAGGCGCTGATCCGGATCGGGGTGGCCGAGCGCACTCCGCAGTTCGCCCACCTTCCAACGGTATTGGGGGAGGGAACCAAAAAGCTCTCCAAGCGCGACCCGCAGTCGAACCTGTTCGTCCACCGCGACCGCGGCTTCATCCCCGAAGGGCTGCTCAACTATCTCGCATTGCTCGGCTGGGCCATCGCCGATGACCACGACGTGTTCAGCCTCGAGGAGATGGTGGCCGCCTTTGACGTGGTCAACGTGAACTCCAATCCCGCCCGCTTCGACCAGAAGAAGGCCGACGCGCTCAACGCCGAGCACATCCGGCTGCTGGCGGTCGACGACTTCGCCGGCAGGCTGCGCGAATACCTCGACCTCCATGGCCATCACCTCGATGTGGACGACGCCGGCTTCGCCACCGCCGCCGACTTGGTGCAGACCCGGATCGTGGTGCTGGGTGACGCCTGGGACCTGCTGAAGTTCCTCAACGACGACGAGTACGCCATCGAACCCAAGGCGGCCGCCAAAGAGCTGGGCCCCGATGGTGCCGTGGTTTTGGACGCGGCGCTGGCCGCGCTGGACGGCGTGGCGGACTGGACCGCGCCCCAGCTCGAGGCCGCGCTCAAGAGGGCGCTCATCGACGAGCTGGGCCTCAAACCGCGCAAGGCGTTCGGCCCGATCAGGGTGGGGGCCACCGGCACCACGATCAGCCCGCCGTTGTTCGAGTCGCTCGAACTGCTCGGGCGCGACCGCAGCTTGCAGCGGCTGCGCGCGGCGCGTGAGATGGCGGGGCCGGACCCCGCGTGAGCGACCGCGCGCACGCGTGCGCGGTGTCCGGCGAGACTTTGGTAGTCTGCACTGCGGTTTACCGAAAGGCCGACAACGGCTGGCGGCGGCGGACTCCAAAGAGCTTACGAAAGCCCGCGATACACGCTGACCAGCGGTTATAGGCAGCCAATGGGGTATGGTGTAATTGGCAACACAGCTGATTCTGGTTCAGCCATTCTAGGTTCGAGTCCTGGTACCCCAGCAAAACTCTCGCTAAAGCGCCCAGTCTCAAGCGATTAGGTGGGCTTAGCGGCGTGAGCTATGCTGGCACTCCGGATCGTCTCTGGATCGTTTCTGGCCCCGTCGTCTAGCGGCCTAGGACGCCGCCCTCTCACGGCGGTAGCGTGGGTTCGAATCCCATCGGGGCTACAAATATCGCACTTACTGGTCGGTTCCCAGGACGGCCGGTGCTGTCGATCCGCCCACCGGCATAGCCGGCAAGCCGAGTTTGCGGTGGTCCCATGAGCGGGCCCGGCGGGCCACGATGCGAACGCAGACCCGCTTGTTCATCATCTGCTCGACAAACGGCTTCATGTCGTCGGTGTAGGGACCGGTGTAGCGTTCCCAGACGCTGACGCCCACACGGTGTGCGACGTCGGGATCGTCCACGATCTCCGCCACACCTTCGAAGGACACCCCGCGCAGCGTGTCGTAGGTGTCGCCGTCCTCGATGAGAAAGCTCACCCTCGGATCGCGCTTGAGGTTGATCGCCTTCTGCGACTTGGCCTTGGTCTCCAGCCAGATCTCGCCGTCGACGACGGCGTACCACATGGCGGTCAAGTGGGGCTGGCCGTCGGCGCCGATGGTGGCCAGCGTGCCGGTGCGGCTTCTCACGACGAATTCGGCGATCTCGTCTTCGGACATGACGATGCTCGCGCGCTGATTGGTTCCCATGCCGGTCAGTCTGTCAGGCCAGGTCCGAGCCGGTGTGCGCTGGTGGCTCAGAGGCGGCGGGTGAGTGCGTCGGCGGCGGCCAACAGGTCTGCGGCCCAGCGTGCCCCGGGGCGCCGGCCGATTCGGTCGATGGGTCCCGACACTGAGATGGCCGCGACGACGACACCGCGGCTGTCGCGCACCGGCGCCGACACACTGGCGACTCCCGGCTCGCGCTCGGCCACGCTTTGGGCCCAGCCCCGCCGCCGCACTTCGGCCAGGGTTCGTTCGGTGAATTTCGCCGTCGCGAGCACCGTTTTCTGGGTAGCCGCATCGCTATGGGCAAGTAGCACTTTCGCCCCGGACCCGGCCGTCATCGGCAGTCGCGCCCCGATCGGAACCGTATCGCGAAGTCCGGCAGCGGGTTCCAGCGCGGCCACGCAGACCCTGTCGGTGCCCTCGCGGCGGTACAACTGCACGCTTTCGCCGGTGGTTTCGCGCAACAGCGGGAGCACCGCGCTGCTCGCGGCCAGCAGCGGATCGTTGACATGGCTCGCGAGTTCGGTGACGGCCGGACCGAGCAGCCAGCGTCCTTCGTTGTCGCGCGCCAGCAGGCGGTGGACTTCGAGGGCGGCCGCCAGCCGGTATGCCGTGGCGCGGGGCAGTGAGGTCCGCTCACACAGTTCGGCCAATCCACAGGGTGATTGGGAGATTGTGTGCAGGATGCCCACGGCTTTGTCCAGGACGCCGATACCGCTATGCTGTCTCACAAGGAGATACTAGCGTCTCGCATTCTGAGATCACAGCCCGAATGATCGGTGAGCCGCTAACGAGGCGAATTGAGGCGAGTTCGAAATGGGAACCGACCAAGGGGCGGCGGGGGTCGCCACCAAACCGCGCACTCTGGCCGAAAAAGTCTGGGAAGACCACGTTGTGGTGTCAGGAGGTGCCTCCGAACAAGGCGGGGCGCCCGACTTGATCTACATCGACCTGCACCTGGTGCACGAAGTCACCAGCCCGCAGGCTTTCGACGGTCTACGCCTGGCGGGGCGCCCGGTGCGCCGCCCCGATTTGACGCTGGCGACCGAGGATCACAA
>DASTKA010000053.1:0-2719 GCA_035716165.1 Mycobacterium sp.
GACGGAGACTCTCATGGCGATCCGCGTCGCGCATGTCGGTACCGGAAATGTCGGAGGGCTGGCCCTCGCCGAACTCATCACCAACCCGCAGTTCGAACTGACGGGGGTGTGCGTCTCCACGCCCGAGAAGGTGGGCAAGGATGCCGGCGAGTTGTGCGGCGTCGGCCTGGACACCGGCGTCGTCACGGGCGTCGCCGCCGTCGATGACCTGGACGCGATCATCGCCGCCAAGCCCGACTGCGTCGTGTACTGCGCGATGGGCGACACCCGGCTGCCCGAGGCGATGGCCGATGTCATGAAGATCCTGGCCGCCGGCATCAACGTCGTCGGCTCGTCGCCGGGTCTGCTGCAGTACCCGTGGGGCGTCATGCCGGACAAGTACATCGCCCGCGTGGAAGACGCTGCCAGGCAAGGCAATTCGAGCATCTTCATCAGCGGTGTCGACCCGGGATTCGCCAACGACCTGATCCCGTTCGCGCTCGCCGGCACCTGTCAGCGCATCGAGCAGGTGCGCTGCATGGAGATTCACGACTACGCGTCGTACAACGGGACCGAGGTCATGGACTACATGGGGTTCGCCAAGCCCATGGATGAAATCCCGATGCTGCTGCAGCCGGGCATCCTCAGCATCGCCTGGGGCACCGCGATCCGTCAGCTGGCGGCCGGCCTGGGCATCGAGGTCGACGAGATCACCGAGTCCTATCAGCGCGAGCCGGCACCCGAGGACTTCGACATCGCGATCGGCCATGTGGCCAAGGGCACCGTGGCCGTGCTGCAGTTCGAGATTCGCGGCATGGTCAAGGGCCACCCCGCCATCGTCATCGAGCACGTCACCCGGTTGCGGCCGGACCTGCGCCCCGACCTGCCCCAGCCCGCCTCCGGCGACGGCTCGTACCGCGTCGAGATCACCGGCGAGCCGTCGTACGCGGTCGACATCATCCCGAGCAGCCGCAAGGGCGACCACAACCACGCGGCGATCGCGGGCGCCGCCGGCCGCGTCGTCAACGCCATCCCCGCGGTGATCGCGGCGCCGCCGGGCATCCGGACCACGCTCGATTTGCCGCTGGTAACGGGCAAAGGCCTATACGCACCAAGCACTTTGGTGACCACTTAAATCGAAAGGAGACCCACGTGGGTCGGGTAGACGGCAAGGTCGCGCTGATCAGTGGTGGCGCCGGCGGTATGGGCGCCGAAGACGCGCGCCTGCTGGTCGAGGAGGGCGCCAAGGTCGTGATCGGCGACATCCTGGACGACCAGGGCAAGGCGCTGGCCGACGAGATCGGCGACTCCGCGCGCTACGTGCACCTCGACGTCACCCAGCCCGACCAGTGGGACGCCGCCGTCGCGACAGCGGTCGGCGAATTCGGCAAGCTCAACGTCTTGGTCAACAACGCCGGCACGGTCGCGCTCGGCCCGCTGAAGAGTTTCGATCTGGCCAAGTGGCAGAAGGTGATTGACGTCAACCTGACCGGGACGTTCCTGGGCATGCGGGCGTCTGTCGAGCCGATGATCGCCGCCGGGGGCGGCTCGATCATCAACGTGTCGTCCATCGAGGGCCTGCGCGGCGCGCCCATGGTGCACCCCTATGTCGCATCCAAATGGGGCGTGCGCGGGCTGGCGAAGTCGGCGGCATTGGAGTTGGCACCGCACAACATTCGGGTGAACTCCGTGCACCCGGGGTTCATCCGCACCCCGATGACGGCCCACCTCCCCGAGGACATGGTCACCATTCCGCTCGGGCGTCCGGGCGAGGTCCGGGAAGTCGCGACCTTCGTGCTTTTCCTGGCCAGCGACGAGTCGTCCTACTCCACCGGCAGCGAATACGTGATGGACGGCGGCCTGGTCACCGACGTGAATCACAAGGAGTTCTAGGTTCTGTTCGTCGCGGGCTTTTTGTCGCCGAGCGTGCACTCACTGCGAGAATCGGGTTTATTTTTCGCCGTCAGTGCACGTTCGGCGTAGGGGATGGTGTAGATGCTGCGGAGCCTCGCGAGCCTGGTCGGATCGAACCACGTCGTCACCGACCCCGACGTGCTGGCCGCGCGCAGCGTCGACCACACCGGCCGCTACCGGGGCAAGGCGAGCGCGCTCGTGCGGCCGGGCACGGCCGAGCAGGTGGCCGAGGTGCTGCGGGTGTGCCGGGACGCCGGCGCGCACGTGACGGTGCAGGGCGGCCGGACCTCGCTGGTGGCCGGGACCGTCCCCGAGCACGACGACGTGTTGTTGTCCACGGAGCGGCTGCACGCCGTCGGTGAGGTCGACACCGTCGAACGCCGCATCGAGGCCGGCGCCGGGGCCACCCTGGCCGCGGTGCAACGGGCCGCAGCCGCAGCCGGGTTGGTGTTCGGCGTGGATCTGGCCGCCCGCGACACCGCGACCGTTGGCGGCATGGCGTCGACGAACGCCGGCGGCCTGCGCACGGTCCGCTACGGCAACATGGGCGAGCAGGTGGTCGGCGTGCAGGTGGCGCTGCCCGACGGCACCTTGCTGCGCCGGCACAGCCGGGTGCGCCGGGACAACACCGGCTACGACCTGCCGGCGCTGTTCGTGGGCGCCGAGGGCACGCTGGGCGTCATCACCGAGCTGGACCTACGGCTACACGCCACCCCGGCGAACCGGGTGACGGCGATCTGCGGTTTCGACGACCTCGACGCGCTGGTGGCCGCCGGGCGCGCCTTCCGCGACATGGACGGCATCGCGGCCCTGGAATTGATCTCAG
>DASTKA010000054.1:0-2140 GCA_035716165.1 Mycobacterium sp.
CCCGGGCGGGGCCAGCTTCTACACAGCCATGTACAGCGCGGTCAAGGTGCCACTGGGCCTGACCACGCAGTTCAACGACGTCGGGTTGCTGATCAACTTCCCGTTGTCGCAGTGGCTCAAGTTCTCGCCGCCCGTCGGCTACGGCGCACTACCCAAGGACGCCCTGGGCGCCGGGCTGGGGGCGCTGGGCTTCGGGCGCGGAACGCTGTACAGCTCGGTCAGCCCGATCGCCGCCATGGGCAATGCCGGCACCCTGGTCGGGAAGTTGTCGGTCCCACCGAGCTGGGCGTCGTCCACCCCGGCCATCAGGACCGTCGCCGCCGCCCTGTCGGCTGCCGGAACCGAGGCCGTGCCGGCGGCGGCGTTGGGCGAGGGGAGTCTGTTCAGTTCGATGGGACTGGCCGGGATGCTGGGTAGCGCGCTCGGCTCCGGCGGGCCCACCGTCGCGCGTGCGGCCGTGCGCAACCGGATGACGCCGATCAAGGACCTCAAAGACAAACAATCGCCGGAACAGCTGCAACGCCTTGTCGCACAAATCTCGGAGAAGCCCGAAACCGTGCAGCACCACAACGTCGATCAGGAAAATCTCGACGCCCTGCTCGAACAGCTGGCCAAGAAACCCGGCATTCATGCGGTGCACCTGAAAAAGGGTGACAAGTCCAAAGTCATACCGGCAGACGCCCAACTCGGTTGAGGGACAGCGACATCGGCGTTCGCTGAAGCAGCAACGGAAGGACGGCAGTGATAACGCGACTACTGGCGCTATTCGGCGTTTCCGCGATGATCGGCCTTGCCGCACCGGCCTACGCCGAACCGCCGCCCCAGCCTGACGGCGACGACGGGGGCTTCGTCTCAGCGCTGCAGCAAGCCGGCTTCAGCTTCAACAGCCCGGGTTCGGCCGTCGCCGCCGGCAGGGCGGTGTGTTCATGCCTGAACAACGGCGAATCGGGCCTCGAGTTGGTTCACGACGTGAAGACCCACAACCCTGGCATGGACATGGAGATGGCCTCGAACTTCGCCCTGATCTCGGCGAAGTTCTACTGCCCCCACCAACTCGCGAAGGCCTGACGCGGCGGGCGGGTGGTGGCCGCGCCGGCGGCGGGTTCGAATGCTCCGCCGCTCGACATTTCTGCGGAACACCGCCCGCCCTGCGAACAACGCCGCGACGTGGCACGATCACGAGTCATGAGACTCTTTTGGGCGCTGAGCGTTGGCGTTTCGGCCGCGATCGCGATGGCTCCACTCGCGCAGGCCGAACCGGTGACACCCGGCGGCGATGAGGCCGGTTTCCTTTCCTCGCTGCGGGGTGCGGGCATCAACTACTCGACCCCCGAGGCGGCGATCACGTTCGCCAAATCGGTGTGCGTGTCAATGGGCGACGGCGAAGTCGGCCCTCAAATGGTTGACGAACTGAAGAGTCAAAACCCCGGACTCACCAATGATCAGGCGGCATCGTTCTTGGCGATCGCGGCGAAATACTATTGCCCGCAGCGACTTAACCACGCGTAGCCCGGACCGGCCCGAGTCGTCCGCCACGACCGGCCACCAAATGGCCGCAGCGTAACCGGTTGGCGACACACAGGTTTCGCGGACGTCGGTGCCCCCATGTCCGATTTGAGTTGGGTCCATCTGCCGTTCACCTCCACGTGTTTAGCTGCGCCAACCGGCACCACGCCGGTGCGATCGGGAGCTAAATCCTCCGGTGCAATCGGGAGACACTGCACAGTGAGGCTGAAGGAGTGGCTGGTTGGAGACACTGAGCGCCCTCGATTTCGTGCTCCGGCTGGGCGTCGGGGTCGGCTGCGGCGCCCTCATCGGCCTGGAACGGCAATGGCGGGCGCGTCGGGCCGGCCTGCGGACCAACGCGCTGGTCGCCGGAGGCGCGACCCTGTTCGTCCTCTACGCGGCCGCCACCTCCGACACCAGCCCGACCCGGGTCGCCTCCTACGTCGTGTCCGGGATCGGGTTCCTCGGTGGTGGGGTGATCCTGCGGGAGGGCGTCAACGTCCGCGGCCTCAACACGGCCGCCACTCTGTGGTGCTCGGCGGCGATCGGTGTGCTGGCCGCCTCCGGACATCTGGTGTTCGCGCTGATCGGTACCGGCACCGTCATCGGCATCCATCTACTGGGGCGTCCGCTC
>DASTKA010000055.1:0-3057 GCA_035716165.1 Mycobacterium sp.
TGACGGAAATCCACACCAATTGCCGCGACAACACGCGTGGACGCCGATCCCGGCTTGTACGACAGCGCGGCTGGCAACCTGTACTGGCCGCCGGTTGCCGGCTATCGTCTTGGGTCGCGTCCCGGTCGGCCGGGATTGCAGACGGCACGCCCACTGTGCGCGACAGACCCGCCGCGTCATGCTTCCCGCTTTCTCGTGCGTGCGCCTCATCGGCAAAAGCTGTCGCGGCGCCCACGTCTAGGCCCCGAACGCTTAGTCGGGCGGCGGTTGTCAGCCGAGCTTCGGAATGTGGATCCACATACGAACGGTCCCGACTTAAACACCTTTCACCGGGCAACATCGACGATCTACTTTCCTATGTGGTTTAGCGCGGCCCACCGCGACTGCGCCGTCGATCACGTCACTCTGTGGGCGCTGTTTCATGCTCGGCCGGAAAAGAATCGACGGGCGGTACTACAGGGGCCGGGGTCGTATGGACGCCTGTGGCGGCAAGGAAATTCTCGCCGCGACGGCCTGCGCATCGCGCGAAAGTGGCACGGCGCGCGAAATGAATACGCGGGCATGCGGACGACTATTGACGGCAACATGACGGCTACACCACGACCGCTTTAGGTCTGACGAGCTGCACTACGGAATTTTCACGTCGCTTCGAATAATTCCGCGGCGCGGAGTGGAAATGAAGTGGTTCATCCCGGCATCGCGCGCGTCACACCTGCGCCACATACGCGTTTTCCGGAGCCGGGCCATTTCGGATGGCGACCTGAGCGTTTCTCGGTTGGCGATGCGAACGCGCGGTACATTGCATGCATGCGTGGCATCAACGTCGCTGCGGTGGCCGGCATCGCCGTCGCAACCGTGCTCACCGCCCCGGCTGTGCTGGCGGGGGCTCCGTCAGCTCACGCTGACACCGGCGTCGATGGTTACGTCAGCTGCGTTGGCGGGGACGCCAAGCCCCCGCCCCCTGAGGTAAGCGCGGTGAACTGGTTTCCGAGCCTCTATGTGATCGATACCGATATCGCTTCGGGTGTACCCGCAGACCAGGTAGTTCAGCGATTAATCGTCATGGGAGTCCAGCCGAACGACGCCGCTACCCGAGTGCGGTGTTACCTGGCCAATCTGCCGCACTAGCGAAACGCCTCCGCGGCGGGACCGCCGCGAAGCGTAGGTCCTGTTTTTCTGATTCGTTATGCGGCAACTCTTTTGCCGATCGTCCTCAGATGCTTCAGTCGGATGTGTGGACGATCAACACATCCGTCTTGGCCCTGCGCGAGACCGCGGATGGGACTGATCCCAGCAGCCGCCCGGCGACGCTGCTGAGTCCGACGTTGCCCACGACAAGCAGGTCGGCGTTAACTTCCTCGGCCAGCTCCACCAGCGCGTTGATGGGCGCACCGACGACCGCCTTTTCCTCCACGTTCGTGGCCCCCGCCTTATGCGCCCGCTCCCGGGCGTCCTGCAGGACGGCGTAGTAGGGGGCCTCGCCGACCAACCGGTAGTCCTGGCCGTGGTCGCTCCCGGGCGGGATGGCGTAACGGCCCTTTTCCTCGCGCACGGGTGTATGCGCCGTCGCGACAATCAATTTCGCGCCATGATCCGCAGCGATCGCGGCCGCGCGCTCCACCGCAAGTAGCGACGAGTCCGAGCCATCGGTGCCGACCACGATGGTCTGATAGGCGCTCATTTTCGGAAGTGTAAGGCCGACGGCGGCACATTGGAGTGAAAACCGATGTGTTCGCGACCGACCTCTCGCACCGAAACGGTCCTCGCCCATCTGACAGGTTGCCGCAATGCGCTATCGTCGCGCCGTGACCAGACCTGCTCGCTTGAGCGTTCTCGCAGCGACGCTGGCGCTGACAGCGAGTGTGACCGCGCCCCGCGCCGCCGCGGACCCGACAGCCCAGCAGTCGCCTTTCCCCACCGGAAAGGCCGGCAGCACTATCCATGTCACGGAGTACAGCACCGCGACCGCCGACGTCACACTCAACAACGCGACCTGGGTCTCGTCCGGCTGCTACGGCGGTGGGGGTTGCAACGTCATCGAACTCACCATCGCCGGCAAGTCCAGCGCGCCATTCAGCTACACCCAGACTTCGGTGACCGCCGCCTCTTCCCCGTGGCGGCAGGACCCGAACAGGGATATTCAGGTTGGCTCATCGATGGTCGACTACCAGAAGATCAACAAGGTGCCGCCCCTGCGCTCGGGCAGCGTCACCGACGGCCAAACCGCCCATGGATTCATCGCCTACGACGGCGCCATCAACCAAGGTGACGTTTACGTCGAATTCAGTGACCCCGACGCTCCGGCGGCCCCCACGCCATTAGCGGGCTGGAAAGTTCACACCTGAGCGGTGAACAGCACTCCCTGGAGGGCGACGCCGTTGACTTCACGTGACTCTTTTTCCTTGCCCGGCAACACATTCCATCTTCCCGACCTGCACGTGCCCGAAATCTCTGACTACCCGCCGGACGAAGACTTGGTCGGGTCGTCCGCCTCCGACAAGGCGACAGCGCTTTCCCGGTGATTGTCCTCTGCGGCCGTCCAGTGCTCATCAGCGTCATCCTGTAGTCGCTTAGTATCACCGATTCCCTGGAACGCGGCGCGTTGCAGATCGTTTGCCGCTCGCTCATGGGCGCGGGCAGCCTCGTCGTGCCCGCGGGAGGCGGCGAGATGCGCTTTCGTGGCGCGGTCCATCGCGTCCTGCGCATACCGCCGCGCCTGGTCGACCGAGTTCTCCGAAGAAAGCAGGCCGGCGGCTAATTCGGCCCGCCGGCGCCGGAGCTGTTCTACCCGTTGCCCGGCCCGCGCCGCACGTTCGCGGGGATCAGGTACCGCTGCGTCTCGCCGCGCCTTCATCGCATAACCTCCCGCCGGCGTCTGCGGCCGTCATCAACGGTCGCGCGAAGATCAGGCACCGGATAGCCCAGGCCCATTCGATGCAAACCCCTCGGCTGACGCGCGCACTGTCGACCACACGAGTCACGCACGTCCGTCGGGTACGCCCACTCTCACACGCGTTGGGCGGTCATATTCGTCTCGATGGTGCCCTGGCACGCACC
>DASTKA010000056.1:0-3362 GCA_035716165.1 Mycobacterium sp.
TGCAGGAACAACTCGAGCACCAGGACGAGGACCCGGACGGGCCGGGATTGCACCAGTCCCGGCACGACCTACCCGACGAGAGCACGCGGTAGTCCGCGCCCGGCGGTTCCCGTGGGAACATGCGCCTGGCGAAAGATGGCTCTCAGCAGGGCATCTCGTCTTGGCGAGCCGTCGGCTGGCCCCATCGCGGTGATTGTGCCCCGCGTCCTGGTGGCGTTGATCGCCGACAATCGTGGGCGACTGCCGCCGCAGCCTGCCACGTCAGCGTCACGCCGCCCAGGACCGCCGCCGGGATCGCCCACAACCGTCGGACCATCAGCGCGCTGTTGCATTGGTCGACATAGTTGTTCCCCGCCGCGCTTGCGGCTTGGGTCAGCTCGGTCGTAAAGCCGTTGCCGCACTTGATTTGCCAGCCGTACTGGTCGTAGGCGTCGATGAATACCGGGAAGTACAGCGCGAAGAGACCCGCGGCCAAAAAGATCACGGCAGCGGAGACGATCAGCACCCCGCGGTTGACCATGCGAGCCCCTAGGTCATGCAGACATTGGCGAAAAGCAGCACCGGCCACGACACGATCGAGCCGAGAAAAGACACCACCAAATCGATGCCGTGCATGTCGTGCAGATGCTGGGTATGGGTGCTCGACCAGATCACGCCGACGACCAGGTACGGCGTGCCCAGCAGTATCGCCAGGCCCAGCAGTTCAGCGATGGTCAACTGATACTCCAGGACTGTGCGAATCCTGCTGAGCATGGGCATGCCTTTCGCGCGCGCCGCCGGTTGGAAGCCGGCCCACATAGTGATGAGGACCCAGCGCGTCCCGGCCTGCGGATTAGACGCATCTATGTTAATGCTGATTCGGGCCTTTCGGTAGTGCTGCGGTCCGATTACAGCGTTTGTGCGCATCCGCCGAGCGCTCAGATGTGATGCTGGAAGCGGATGTTCGGCTCACGTCGTTGCACCGATGAGGTGGGTTCCTCACCGGCAAGTGGCGCGAGATTCTTCGGTTCGTCCTGCAACGCGCTGTCAGTGCCGCTGGCGGCCGCCGCGGGGCGCACTGCGAGACGCCGCGGCCGGTCGTCCCAGCACCGTGACCTCCATCAGGCGGCGCACCGTGAGGCCGGCGGCGGCATTGGTCTTGGGGTACACCAGTCGTCCGATGTCCACCGCAAGAGCGAACGCGGCGTGGACGGCGTATCGCGCGCGGCCGAGGGTGAGCTGCGGGCTGGCCGCGACGGCGAGGCTGGCCCAGGATTCGACGGTGGAGCGCTGAATGTTGTAGAGCAGCACCGCATCCGTGTCGGGCAGGTTGTGACGCTCGGTGTAGTACACGCAGGCCAGTTCTGGGTTGGCGAATGACCTGGTGACGTAGGCTTCGATGAGTTGCGCGAGGGCCTGTTCCGGGTCGGCGTTGGTGGCCAGAATGCTGGACAGGTCACCGGAGAGTTGGTCGGCGGCCCGACGGTAGTAGACCGCCAAAATGGCCGCCTTCCCCGGGAAGTATTGGTAGATGCTGGCAACCGGTATGCCGACTGCCGCGGCGATGTCTTCCATCCCGGTTTCGCGATAGCCGCGTTCGTTGAACAGGCGCATCGATTCGTGCAACAGAAGTTCATAACTTCCGGCGGCGCTGGCCAGCGTCGCCTGGCGCGGCTGGTCGGATCCGCGACCACGCTGGCTTGGCAGCTCGGCCCGCAACACCGCGGTCGCGATATCGGTGAGCGCCGCGCGGATCTCGGCGTTACCCAGTCGCGACCGATGGTCGGTGATGCTGCCGATCACGCTCAGCGTGGCCGCCGACAGGGTCCACCGTTGCCGCGACGTCAATTTCGGCCGCAGCCTTATCAGCGGACGTTGTAGGCGCCGGTTGATCAATTTGATCTGTTCGGCCAGAGCCCGCTGATCGTCGCCCCTTAAGTAGCGGCCCTCCCACCGATACAGTCCACCGGCGGTGCGATTGACGATCGTGGTGTCGATCAGCGCATCGACGAGCGCGCTGAGCTGCTCCTCGGGATCGCCGTCGGCGGGCAACGCATCTGCGAACGCCGTGGCGTCGACCAGTTGCTGGCCCAGGGCCAAGAAGACATCGCGGAACAGGTCGTATTTGCCTTGGGAGTGGCGGTACAGCGCGGCCGCGGAGATTCCGACCCGTGCCGCGATGTTCTCCATGCTGACCGCGTGATAGCCCAACTCGCTGAACGCATCGGTTGCGGCGCGGGCGATCTGGATCTTGCGGTCCTTCGGGCGCCGCTTTACCTGATCACCGGACGAGCGGCTGGCCGATGGCATACAGATCACCGTAGCCGCAGCAGCGGCTCGTCGGGCGATCGGTAGACGGCCGGAATCGCGGTACCGGCGCCCTGACCAGCCACGATTGGAGGTTCGACATTCGGTGGCCGCGGGATATCGTATTCCGTGGGAAGAGCGGATGAATCTGACGAGGTGGCGACCGGCAGGCAGCGCTCTGGCGTGCGTTGGTCCGGCGCTCGCCGCCGCGATGGTGCTCTCCGGGCAGGCCTTCGCCGACCCCGGCCAGCCTCCTCCCCCGCTGCCGGTGTTCACGCCGGCGCCCAGCGATTGGTCACCCAACTTCGACATCTGGCCGTACAACACCTTCACGACGCGGGTGACACCGGAGATGATCGGCGGAATGTCGGACTCTTGCCAATGGTTCAAGTCGCAATCCGATCCGCCGATGGGCCAGATCGACGACTTCAACACCTACCTCGGCGATCAGCATGATGACTACTCGGTCGACCGTGTGGAGGGGAACGCTCGGGCTGTGGTCGCCAACATCGACCAGTCGACGGCCTTTCTGGCGCCACTTGTCAAGCCGCTGATCATCACCAACCAGCCCGATAACTTCGGTCCGTATTCGCCGGTATACGGCGGCGAATCCATGAGCCACTTGGTATTTCAGCTGTCGCGGATCAGCGACAGTATCAAGAGAAAGGATCCGTCAGGCGTCACCCACGCGAACATCGTCTCGGCCACCGGCTGGGCGAACGCGCTTCGTGACTCCGGCGCATGCAACTGATGGCTGCCCGCGAACGTGATCGGTAAGTCGCTTCCGCCATCGTAAACCGTTGCACCGTGCAATTTTCGAGCTCGTATATCGGCCGCCTACGCGATGTCGGGGCTGATCATCGAGGCGATCGCGCTGCGCGGCACCGATACTTGCGTCGCCTCCATCGCCGGCTGCAGCGCGTTCTGATCGAAGAAGAACACGATCGCGTCATTGGTGATCGCGAAACTCTGGTAGTTCACCGGCTGGAGTCCGGTGGCCGGCGGAATCGAGACGGTCGTCCGATAGCGGTCGGCCAGGGTTTTCTGGACGATCGGCAAAATGGTCTGCAGCGGTT
>DASTKA010000057.1:0-5005 GCA_035716165.1 Mycobacterium sp.
GAGCCCGGAAGCGGCGGCCAACCCGCAGACCGCGATGATGAACAAGCTGGCGTTGTACGTGTTCCCGCTCGGCGTCGTCGTCGGTGGTCCGTTCCTTCCGCTGGCGATCATCCTGTACTGGTTCGCCAACAACATCTGGACCTTCGCGCAGCAGCACTACGTCTTCGGAATGATCGAAAAAGAGGACGAAGCCAAGAAGCAGGAAGCGATCCAGCGCCGGGCCGCGAATGCGCCGGCGCCGGGAGCCAAGCCGAAGCGGAACCCCAAAGCAGCATCGGCGGGCGGCAACGGTTCGTCGACGGCAGACAGCGACGCCGATGCGTCCAGTTCGGCGGGCGTGGATTCCGCCGCGGCCGACGCCTCCGCAGCCGAGGCGAGCGACGGCCCGAGCAACCGCACGCCGCGACCCGGGGCGCGACCGAAAAAACGCAAACGCTGACACGGGCGGAAAAACTAACGGGGCCGCCCGGGCAGGGTTACCCCAATTGGGCTGGGGCCCATGGAATGAGGGAGAGAAGACATGACAGACGCCGAGACCACCGAGCGCGACGTTGATACAGAGCTCGACACGCAATCGGACGCCGAGGATGCCGCGGAACCCGGCTCCGAGGGAATCGATGATCTGGAGGAGCGCTTGGTCGCCGAGGGCGAGATCGCCGGCGACTACCTCGAAGAGCTGTTGGACCTGTTGGACTTCGACGGCGACATCGACCTGGACGTCGAGGGCAGCCGCGCCATCGTGAGCATCGATGGCAGCGACGACTTGAACAAGTTGGTGGGCCGCGGCGGCGAGGTGCTCGACGCCCTGCAGGAATTGACCCGGCTGGCGGTGCACCAGAAGACGGGAGTGCGAAGCCGGTTGATGCTCGACATCGCGAGCTGGCGCCGTCGTCGTCGGGAGGAGCTGGCGGCGTTGGGCGACAAGGTCGCGCGCCGCGTGCTCGAGTCCGGCGAACGCGAGGAGCTGTCGCCGATGACGCCGTTCGAACGCAAGATCGTTCACGACGCCGTCGCCGCGGTCCCGGGAGTGCACAGCGAAAGCGAGGGCGTGGAGCCGTCGCGCCGCGTGGTCGTCCTGCACGACTGACCTAGTTACAGGCATGTAGTTCCCGTCGCTGCTTACCTCTGAAGGTTGAAAGTGCGCGCTCCAACTAGAGGATGTTTCACGTGAAACATGTCGGCCCCGCTGACACCGCGGCGGGGGGTGCCGGGACCGGCGCCGCCCGGGACGCCGCGGCCGCGGTCTTCGGCGAACGGCTTGGAAGCGCTCAGCGCTATGCGGAGATTCTGTCGACGGCGGGCGTGGAGCGGGGACTGTTGGGGCCTCGTGAGGTCGGTCGCATCTGGGACCGCCACATTCTCAATAGCGCAGCGCTCGCCGAACTGCTGGATACGGGCGAGCGGGTGATCGACATCGGAAGCGGGGCCGGGTTGCCCGGGATACCTCTCGCGATCGCGCGCCCCGATCTGGAGGTCGTACTGCTCGAGCCGCTGCTTCGGCGCAGCGAATTTCTCAACGAGGTCGTCGACGAACTAGGGTTAGCCGTCGAGGTGGTCCGTGGCCGTGCGGAAGAGCCGGAAGTGCGCAACCGGTTCGGGGAGAGGGATGCTGCGGTGTCGCGAGCGGTTGCGTCATTGGACAAGTTGACGAAGTGGAGCTTGCCCCTGTTGCGGCCCGACGGGCGGATGCTCGCCATCAAGGGGGAGCGGGCTTCCGATGAAGTTGAACAGTACCGGCGTGTGATGGCAGCATCGGGCGCCGCTGATGTCAGGGTGGTCACATGTGGCGCGAACTATTTGCGTCCGCCCGCAACCGTAGTTTCAGTGCGACGCGGAAAGCCCCCGCGCCCAAAATCGGCACGGACCGGGAAGGCCGGAACCCGATGACTTCTCCAGGAGAGTGGCCGGTGGCTCCGCCGGCACCGGAAGACGTTCACAACGTGGCGGCGCCCGCGCCGACGGCGAATGTTTCACGTGAAACAGCGGCCGAATTCGACACCCCGATCGGGGCGGCCGCCGAACGCGCGATGCGGGTCCTGCACACCACCTATCCGCCCCTGCGCCGGCCGTCTCATCGCCGCGTCCTCACCGTCGCGAACCAAAAGGGTGGCGTCGGCAAGACGACGACCGCGGTCAACCTCGCCGCCGCCCTCGCGCTGCAAGGACTCAAGACCCTCGTCATCGACCTGGACCCCCAGGGCAACGCGAGCACGGCGCTCGGTATCACCGACCGCCAATCGGGCACGCCCTCTTCGTACGAGGTCTTGCTCGGCGAGGTTTCCGTGCATGATGCGTTGCGGCAGAGCCCGCACAACGAGCGCCTATTCTGCATCCCGGCGACGATCGATCTGGCGGGAGCCGAGATCGAATTGGTGAGCATGGTGGCGCGCGAGAACCGGTTGCGCACGGCGTTGGCCGACCTCGACAACCTCGACTTCGATTGCGTCTTCATCGACTGCCCGCCATCGCTCGGGCTGCTGACCATCAACGCGCTCGTCGCCGCGCCCGAAGTCATGATCCCGATCCAGTGCGAGTACTACGCGCTCGAGGGCGTCTCGCAATTAATGCGCAACATCGAGATGGTGAAGGCCCACCTCAATCCGAAGCTCGAGGTGAGCACCGTGGTGCTGACCATGTACGACGGCCGCACCAAACTCGCAGACCAGGTCGCCGAAGAGGTCCGCCGCTACTTCGGGAGCAAGGTGTTGCGCACGGTGATTCCGCGCAGCGTCAAGGTGTCCGAGGCCCCGGGCTACTCCATGACGATCATCGATTACGACCCCGGTTCTCGCGGGGCGATGAGCTACCTCGATGCGAGTCGTGAACTCGCCGAGCGCGATTGACCACATCCGCGAAGGGACGACCATGACGCAGCCGTTACGCAAGAAGGGTGGCCTCGGGCGGGGCCTGGCTTCGCTTATTCCGACCGGCCCCGCGGAGGGTGACTCCGGACCGGCGACCCTCGGCCCCCGGATGGGCGACGCGGCCGCCGACGTCTTGATCGGGGGACCACCGCCGCAGGACGCGTCCCCAATGGGCGCGGTGTATCGGGAGATCGCGCCGGCCGACATCGAGCGCAACCCGCGTCAGCCACGGCAGGTTTTCGACGAGGAAGCGCTGTCGGAGCTGGTGCATTCCATCCGCGAGTTCGGTCTCTTGCAGCCGATCGTGGTGCGGGCGGTCAAGGGTGCGGCGAGCGGCGCACGTTATCAGATCGTGATGGGGGAGCGGCGGTGGCGAGCGGCTCAAGAGGCCGGCCTGGCGACCATCCCGGCGATCGTGCGCGAGACCAATGATGACGATCTACTGCGCGACGCCCTGTTGGAGAACATTCACCGGGTGCAGCTGAACCCCTTGGAAGAGGCGGCCGCCTACCAGCAGTTGCTCGACGAGTTCGGCGTCACCCACGATGAACTGGCGGCGCGCATCGGCCGGTCGCGACCGTTGATCACCAACATGATCCGGTTGCTCAAGCTGCCGATCGCAGTGCAGCGGCGGGTGGCCGCCGGAGTGCTGTCCGCCGGTCACGCGCGCGCACTGCTGTCGCTGGAGGCCGGCGCGGAGGCGCAGGAGGAGCTCGCCACTCGGATCGTCGCCGAGGGGTTGTCGGTGCGGGCCACCGAGGAAGCGGTCACGTTGGCCAACCGCAGCGGTCCGACCACGCCGACGTCCCCGCGGCGCAAACCGATCCAGATGCCGGGCCTGCAAGATGTTGCTGATCGGCTCTCGACGGCCTTCGACACCCGCGTGACGGTCAGTCTGGGGAAGCGCAAAGGCAAGATCGTGGTCGAATTCGGTTCGGTGGACGATCTCCAGCGGATCATCGAGGTAATGTCCCCGCCGAAGTCATGAGCCAGGACACGGTGTAATTACGTCACTGTGACACCGAGGCCGTTTTTCTGGGCGATCCGCACCCGCTGATACTCCACGTCAACGAAACAGCATGCACGTCAACAACATTCGATAATCGCCGCGCGACGACCGCCCGGCGCGGGCCGCCCGGCTGCGCCGACCTCGATGACCAGCCAAAAGCTGGCCGGATCGCGGCCACCTCTCTTATCCTGGAGGGGTTGCCGGTGCAGATGGCTGCAGTACCGCACAGGAGCCAGGAGGCTAGTGACCGCTCGAATCACGCCGCTGAGGCTCGAGGCATTCGAGCAGCTTCCCAAGCACGCACGCCGGTGCGTCTACTGGGAAGTCGATCCGGCGACCCTCGGTAATCAGGACCACCTCACCGACCCCGAGTTCGAAAAAGAAGCATGGTTGTCGATGGTGATGCTGGAGTGGGGCTCATGCGGCCAGGTCGCGACCGCCGTCCCGGACGAGCGAAGCCAATCCGAGCCGCCGTGCCTGGGGTACGTGTTCTACGCCCCGCCGCGTGCCGTGCCTCGGGCGCAGCGATTCCCGACCGGTCCGGTATCCGCGGATGCGGTGCTGTTGACGTCGATGGGCATCGAGCCCGGGCCGGCGGCCGACGACCTGCCGAACGGCTTGCTCGCACGGGTCATCGACGAGCTGGTGCGGCGCGGTGTACGTGCGCTCGAGGCGTTCGGGCGCACACCGGCGGCTTCCGAATTGCAGGATCCGCGCCTGGTCGGTCCCGACGTGCGGCCGGTGCTGGAAGCCGTCGGCGACTGTTCGGTGGACCATTGCGTTATGGCCGCGGACTTCTTGAAGGACGCGGGTTTTGTTGTGGTGGCGCCACATACGTACTTCCCGCGACTGCGCCTCGAGCTCGACAAGGGTCTGGGGTGGAAGGCCGAAGTGGAGGCGGCCTTGGAGCGCCTGCTGGAGAGCTCGCATTTGGAGCAGCCGGTAGGCGCCGGGTCTACGGCGGAAACGGGTTGAACAGGTCGAGAACCACCGCGGGTGGTTGAACCGACCGATCAGGAACCGCCCAGCTGGCTGGTGCGTTCGACCGACAGTTCGTGGGCCAGCAACTCGGCGAAAGTGAAAGTGCCAGTGGGCCGGTCGTTTTTGCCCAACAAGTACAGGCGCTTGACCG
>DASTKA010000058.1:0-2530 GCA_035716165.1 Mycobacterium sp.
CGCGACGCGGTGTTCACGACGTCGCCAATCGCGGTGAAGTCGCGGATCTCGCCCTCGCCGACGACCCCGACGTAAGCCGGGCCGACGTCCAACCCGATGCCCACCTCGAGCCGCGGGCCCGTGGGCGAGCCGCGCGCCTGCGTGCGCAGGATTGCCAGAGCGTCACTCACCATCGCATCGATGTACCGCCCGTTGGGTGTGAAGGGCGGAAGGTAGAGGCCCATGACTTCGTCACCGATGAGCTTGTCGACGATCCCGTGCCGGACGATCACCTGGGTGAGCTCGGCGTAGAAGCGGTTGAGGCGTTCGGCCATCTCGTCCGGTGGCAGCGCCTCGGCGAGAGCGGTCGAGTTGCGAACATCGGCGAAGAGCACCCCGATGGTCAGGGTCATGCCGCCCTGGGGCGCCGCCTCGAAGCACACCTTGCACCACCGGGGGTTCTTGCGCGACGGGCTCTTGTCCATCCGTCGCATCAGCCAGCCGCCGACGCCGGCGAACGGGTTGCCGCAGGCCTCGCACCGCGGGGCGGACGGCAGCCTCGAAAGCAGCCGAATCCCCCGCCGAACCCTGGCGTGGCCGAATAGCTCGAAGAACCGCTCCCACTCCTCCTCGTTGGATTGCGCACCCTGAGGGCGTGGGGGCGTGCGCTTGTTCGGCATCCCTCATTCTCACACCGTTACCGGTGCTGGGCGCTTCCCAGTTTTCTGGGCGGCCTTGGCGCCCGGCGGTACTTCAACGAGCAAGGCGGGTTTGCGTGGCGAGCCACGCCCGGCCGTTCTGCCGCAGCTCCTGTGCCATCCGCCGGTCCTCCTCGGCGAACTTGCGGTGATCTACCGCGTGGACCCGGAAAAAGTCGCCAAGGCGACCCCCGCGGCCAGCCGCGTCTTCGAAAGCCTGCGCCGTTCGGTCCTGACTGTCTGCGGATAGCGCCAAACTGTCGGCCGCGGCATGCACGCTGTCTGCTGCGAGCCACCTTGCCGTCTCGGCGGATTGCCGGGCCTGCTCCGCCCGTTGTCCAGCGATCACCGCTTGTGCGATGGCCTGCAGGTGTTCGCTGGCTTCGAGCTCGTAATCTTCCGTTGAGCGCACCATCACCGTGTCCTTCGTCCTCGCCGCTGGATTGACTGCGCCGACGCGTGTCAAACCCATGTCACGCAAGCCCGTTTGGAATGGCGGCAACCGCGCGCCGATGGGCTGGGTGCGCACGTTGGAGTCCCCCGGCCGCCGCGCTCCTGAAAGCCGGCTGAGAACCCGCCGCCAGCCCGTTTGCGCAGTATGACGTCGGGTACCCAGCCGATGCGCTTCGGTCGCGACGCGTTGTCGGGGCCTTCTCGGTTGAAAGACACAGCTGGGCGCTTCCCAGTTTTCTGGGCGGCTTCGGCGACCGTTACTGCACTCGCAGCGGCGGGCCGTGGCCGGCCGGACCGTGCTTCCTTCCAGCCCGAAGGCGAGGTCGCTTTATGGACACGACGACGGATTCACGCGGCGAATGCGCCACCGAAATCATCACCGAATTCCTGGGCCGCTAGTCGGCGGCCCAGGCAACCGCGCGCGAGAAAGGGAGACAGATGTTGTTGCTGGGCAACGGCGGACGGCAGAAGCGCCGCACCGCCGGCGACGGACTCGGCGAGGTACAGCAGTTGGCCGGACGAGCGTTGTACGACGTTGCGCACGGCCGTTTCGAACGCTCGCTCTCCGGCCTGACCGCCGTGGCGGCATTGGTCACGACTGCCGAAATCTACTTTGAGCACTACAAAGCCAGCTTCGGCAACAAATGGATGTGGAGTCCGATCGTGGTGACCCCGCCGGTGGTCGTGGCCGGAATCGGCGGGGTGTTCTCACGCCGATGGGCCAAACTGTGGCTGCCCATCACCGCGGGCGTCTATACGGCCAACGGGCTGATGGGCGAATACCTGCACGCGCGCGGCGTCGCACGCAAGCCGGGCGGGTGGAAGAACGCCTCCTACAACGTTCCGATGGGGCCGCCGATCGCGGCGCCCGGACTGATGTGCATGGTCGGTGGTATGGGATTGCTGGCGTCGATCCTGCGCCGCGAACGGTTCCGGGATTAGGGCGCAGGGATAACTGAGATGGCCAACACCTCACGCCCCGACCACCTGCCCAACCTGCGCCCCGACGGCAAGCCGCCACACCCGTCCTGGCTGCCCAAGCAACGCCGCGGCACCACGCCGCAGATGATCGGGCGCTACCCCGATTACGACGTGCTGGAAACCGCCGACAAGTGGGACGACGCCACCCGAAAGGTGGTGCTGGCCCGGCTGGAACCGCCCGGCCCGCTGCGGTTTTTCACTCTCGAGGAAGAGCCATGCCTGCGCGCCTTCTGTGACACTGTGCTCGCGCAGGACGTCGAACCGCGAGTGCCGGCGGCCGAGTCCGTCGACTCCAAGCTCGCCGACGGGCGTCTCGACGGCTACCAATACGCCGACATGCCCGACGACCGCGACACCTGGCGGCTGGTGCTGCGCGGGCTCGACGAGACGGCCTCGGCCCACTACAACAAACCGTCTTT
>DASTKA010000059.1:0-2819 GCA_035716165.1 Mycobacterium sp.
CGCGCGTCATCGGCTGCGGGCACGGCGGGCGCCATGACGATCGGCCGCGCCGCCGAGAACGACATCGTCGTCTCCGATGTCCTGGCGTCCCGTCAGCACGCCACCCTGGTGCCCACCCAGCTGGGCACCGAAATCCGCGACAACAGCGTCAACGGAACGTTCGTCAACGGCACCCGGGTCGGATCGGCCATCCTGTCCGAAGACGACATCGTCACCATCGGGAACGTCGACCTGGTGTTCCGCGACGGCACCCTGACCGAACACGCCGGCGCCGCCGCCCGCACCGGCGGCCTCGAGGTGCGCAACGTCAAGTACGTCGTCGACAACGGCAAGCAACTGCTGGACGACATCTCGCTGACCGCGCGACCCGGGACGCTGACCGCGGTGATCGGCGGTTCGGGCGCCGGAAAGAGCACCCTGGCCCGGCTCATCGCCGGCTACACCATCCCCACCTCCGGCTCGGTGACGTTCGAAGGCCACAACATTCACGCCGAATACGCATCCCTGCGCAGCAGGATCGGCATCGTCCCGCAGGACGACGTGGTGCACCGCCAGCTGACCATCAACCAGGCGCTGGGCTACGCCGCCGAGCTGCGGCTGCCGCCCGACACCAGCAAGTCCGACCGCGCGAAGGTCGTCGCGCAGGTGCTCGAGGAACTCGATCTGACCAAGCACGCCGACACCCGCGTCGAAAAGCTGTCCGGCGGCCAGCGCAAACGGGCCTCGGTGGCACTCGAGCTGCTGACCGGGCCGTCGCTGCTGATCCTCGACGAGCCGACCTCGGGGCTGGACCCCGCGCTGGATTTGCAGGTCATGACGATGCTGCGCCAGTTGGCCGACGCCGGTCGTGTCGTACTGGTGGTGACGCACTCGCTGTCCTACCTCGACGTCTGCGACCAGGTACTGCTCATGGCTCCAGGGGGCAAGACCGCCTACTGCGGGGCGCCCGACCAGATCGGTGGGGCGATGGGCACCACCAACTGGGCGAAGATCTTCACCCAGGTCGGCGCCGACCCCGAAGAAGCCAACCGCCGCTTCCTGGAACAGAACGAGGCCCAGAAGCGGCCGCAGAAATACCTGCCGGACAAGACCGGCGAACCGAGCAGCCTCGGGGAGCCGGTTCATACCAGCGTGCGGCGCCAGATCTCGACGATCGCCCGGCGGCAGGTCCGCCTGGTGATCGCCGACCGCGCCTACTTCATCTTCTTGGCGCTGCTGCCGTTCATTTTGGGTTCGCTGTCGTTGACCGTCCCGGGCAACAACGGGTTTCATGTTCCCGCACCCAACGCGGGGACACCCGACGAGGCCGCGCAGATCCTGGCCCTGTTGATGCCGGCCGCGGCATTCATGGGCACCGCCTTGACAATTCGCGACCTGGTCGGCGAACGCGCGATCTTCCAGCGTGAGCAGGCGGTGGGCTTGTCGACCAGCGCCTACCTGCTCGCCAAGACCGCGGTGTTCTGCGGATTCGCGATACTGCAGTCGGCGATCGTCACGGCAATCGTGGTGATCGGCAAAAGCGCCCCCACGCGAGGCGCGGCTTTGTTGGGCCACTCGACCGTCGGGGCCACCGCGGAGCTGTTCGCCACCGTCGCGGCGACGTGTGTCGCCTCGGCCATTCTGGGCCTGGCGATTTCGTCGCTGGTGCGCTCCAGCGAGCAGATCATGCCACTGTTCGTGGTGACGGTGATGGCGCAGCTCGTGCTGTGCGGCGGGATGGTGCCGGTGACCGGCCGGCTGGGTTTGAACCAGCTGTCGTGGGCGATGCCGGCGCGCTGGGGTTACGCCGCGGCGGCCTCAACGGTCGATCTGCGCCACCTGGTCCCCGATTCGCTGCTGTCCCAGGATCGGTTCTGGCAACACACGTCCAGGATCTGGCTCCTCGACATGGGGTTGCTGGCCGCGTTGTCGGTCTTCTACGCCTGCTTCGTGCGATGGAAGATCCGGCTGCGCCGTTAAGGAATCGTCCAGCGGCGGTAGGGTGACACCATTCACCCGCCGAAGCACGAGACGTTCGACTTGGTGGCCCGCACGAACACCGATCCCAAGGGGATCGTGCGGACCGTCGACGAGTATGCGGTGCACCCGTGGGGACTCTACGTCGCCCGCCCCACTCCCGGTCGCGCCCAGTTCCATTACCTCGAATCGTGGCTACTGCCGTCGTTGGGCTTGCGCGCCACGGTGTTTCACTTCAATCCCGGGCATGAACGCGACCACGATTACTATCTGGATGTCGGCGAATACCTCCCCGGTCCCGCCGTTTGGCATTCCGAAGACCACTACCTGGACATCGAGGTTCGCACAGGCGCCGACGCAGAACTCACCGATGTCGACGAGCTGCTGGATGCCGTCCGCCACGGCCTGCTGACCCCCGAGGTCGCCGAGCAAGCGGTGAAGCGCGCCGTGGCCGCCGTCGACGGGCTGGCCCGTAACGGCTATGACCTGTCGCGGTGGCTGGCACAGCAGGGCATGGAGTTGACCTGGCGCGGGGGCGCCGCCTCGCCGGACCAGTCGTCATGACGTACTTCGCCGGCCTGCCGCGCGCTGTGCGTGAGGCGCTGCACGACGAGCCGGTGCCGGAATGGCAGGCGCCCACGCTGGCCACGCTCACCGAGGATCGGTTCTCCGATCCGCACTGGATCTTCGAGCGCAAGTTCGACGGCATGCGTTGCCTGGCGATTTGCGACGGCGATCGGATACGGCTGTTGTCGCGAAATCGTCAGCGGCTCAACGGGACCTATCCGGAGCTGGTCGATGCGCTCGCCGCCCAGCACACCACTCGCTTCATCGTGGACGGCGAGGTGGTGGCGTTCGAGGGC
>DASTKA010000060.1:0-4919 GCA_035716165.1 Mycobacterium sp.
GTCTTGCGGGAGAAGTTCTCCAGCAAGCGGATTTTCGCGTCGTAGGCGGTCGGCAGCGCGACACCGGCGTCGGACAGCTCGGCCTCGGCGTCGCGGAAGAACTGCCTCGCCCGGTCCATGCGGCCCCGGGTCCCCATCAGCACCGCCGAGCTGACCAGCTCAGGGCGGGCGAGCATGAGCTCCTGGGCGATGAACCCGCCCATCGACATCCCGACGATGCGGGCCGGAGCGACGCCCAGCCCTTTGATCAGCGCCGCGGTGTCGGCGACCATGGTTTGCACCGTGAAGCCCTCGGCGTTCTCGGTGGCGCCGATGCCGCGGTTGTCGAACGTGATGACGCGGTATCCGGCCGCCAAGAACGCCGGGAGTTGATAGGGGTGCCAGGTTCGCCCGGCGCCGCCGTGGCCGGCGATAAATACCACGGGGTCACCGGAGCCGCGGTCGTCGTAAGCCAGGTTGATCACGCAGACGACGGTACAAGTAGCCGATGGCAGGCCTTGACCCGGTCGATCCACCACTGGCGCCGCTCCGGCGCCGCCCGCAGCGCGTGCAGCCGGTCGGGATCCGGGGTCACCGATCCCACCGGAAGGCAGCCGTCGACGGGCGCGGCGGTCTCGGCGACGTCGTCCACGAAGAGGCCGCCGGTGCCCAGCCCGCAGGCGTGGTGAAGCTGCGGCAGGGCCGCCGCGGCGGTCAGGCCGGCGGCGATGCCCACCGCCGAATCCAGCGCGCTGGAGACCACGACCGGGATGTCGATCTGCGCGGCGATCGCGAGCATGGCCGAAATCCCGCCCAGCGGAGCGACTTTGAGCACCGCGATGTCGGCGGCGCCGGCGCGGACCACGGCCAGCGGGTCCTCGGCCTTGCGGATGCTTTCGTCGGCGGCGATCGGCACCTCGACCCGCCGGCGCAGCGCCGCGAGTTCGTCGACCGTCGCGCAGGGTTGCTCCAGGTATTCCAGCGGGCCGTCGGCGGTCAATGCGACGGCCGCCGCGGCCGCCTCTTCGACGCTCCAGCCCCCGTTGGCGTCCACCCGCACGGTCGGCACCAGCTCGCGCACGGCGTTGACCCGTGCGACGTCGTCGGACAGCGCCTGGCCGGGCTCGGCGACCTTGACCTTGGCCGTCGTGGCCCCGGGGAAGCGGGCCAGCACCTCGCGCACCTGCGCGGCCGGTACGGCCGGCACGGTCGCGTTGATCGGGACACGGTCGCGGCGGGTGGGCGGCGGCCGGCGATATGCGGCTTCTATTCCCGACGCCAGCCAGTGCGCCGCCTCCGGCGGTTCGTATTCGACGAACGCGCCGAATTCGCCCCAGCCGGAGGGGCCGTCGATCAGCGCGACTTCGCGGGTCGTGATGCCGCGAAACCGCACCCGCATCGGAAGCGCGACCACGTGCAGACGGTCGAGCAGGTCCTCGAGCGTCGGCGTCACGCGCTGTAGACCTGGCGGCCCGCCAGATACGTCGCCCGCACCTCGAGGTCGGCGATCTGCTCGGGCGGTACGGTTCGCGGATCGGCCGAGAGCACCACCAAATCGGCGTACTTGCCGACCTCCAGCGAGCCGATCACGTCGTCGGAGAACAGCTGCCAGGCCGCGTCGATGGTTTGCGCGCGGATCGCCTGCTCGACCGTCAACCGCTCCTCGGGCGCCAGCACCCGGCCGCTCGGCGCCGTCCGGGTGACTGCGACGCTGATGTTGCGCAGCGGCTCCTCGGGCGTGACCGGGGGGTCGTTGTGCAGCGAGATGCGCATCCCGGTGGCCACAGCGGACCCGGCTGGCATCCAACGGGTTCCGCGTTCCTCGCCGAAGAGGCCGTCGACGATGACGTCGCCCCAGTAGTGGATCTGGTCGACGAAGATGCTGCACGTCACCCCGAGGTCGTGGGCGCGCCGCAGTTGCTCGGGCCGGATGGCGCCGACGTGCTCGAGGCGCAGCCGGTGGTCGTCGCGGGGATGGCGGCGCAGCGCCTCTTCGTAGACGTCGAGGATGGTGTCGACGCCGGCGTCGCCCTGCACGTGGCAGGCCATCGGCCACCCCAGCGGGAAGTAGGCGCCGACGATTTCGTGCAGCTGCTCGGCGGTGTAGTTGGCGCAGCCGCACGACCCCGGCACGACGCCGATGATCCGGGTGGCCTCGGTGTCCAGGTAGGGGAACGACAGGTCGATGTTGCCGATCCACGGCGAGCCGTCGACCCAGATCTTGATGCCGACCTGGCGCAGGATGTCGTCGCCCTGCCCGGGTGTGGCGGCCGTGGACATCTGCGGGTTGGAGATCTCGTAGGTCCGCATCCGTACCGTCAGCTGCTCGCGCAGTTGCTCGACCACCGGCCGGAAGTTCGGGTCGAACGCCATCTCCGAGCAGGTGGTCAGACCGGCGCGGTTGAGCCGCGCGCACTCGGCGAGCAGCATCCGGGGGTAGTCGGCGAAGTCGATCGCTCCGCCCAGCAGCGGGAACACCGCGCCGGTCTCCTCGGCGGTGCCGTCGAGTTCACCGTCGGCGTCGCGACCGTACTTGGCGCCCTTGGGGTCCGGGGTGTCGCGGTTCAGCCCGTGCAGCTTGGCGGCCTGCGAATTGAAGTAGGCCTTGTGCCCGGAGTTGTGGAGGATCACCAGCGGACTGTCGGGCGCGATGCCGTCGAGCCAGCTCAACGTCGGCTCCGGAAGGCCGTTCTGCAGCAGCGGATCCCAACCGTTGAGGAAGGCGCCGTCCGACCCGCGCCGCGCGACCTCGGTGCGGACGGCCGCGACGACGTCGTCGGCGCTGCGCAGGGTGACCGGCCGGATGTCGACGATCCGGTCCGACAGCGCGATGGCCTCCATCAGCGGATGTCCATGTGCCTCAACGAATCCCGGCATGACACAACCATCGCCGACATCGACGGTCTGGGTGTCGGGGCCGGTGAATTCGGCGACCTCGGACCGGGTTCCGACGGCGATGATGCGGCCGGCGGCGACGGCGAGCGCCTCGGCCGTGGGCCGCGCCTCGTCGACGGTCAGGATGGTTCCGGTAACGACGAGATCTGCATCGGCCATGGGCAGGAATCGTACTGATTGCGGGTGTCGAACAGGGTGCGGCTGACCCAAATTGCAACACGTTCTAGTCTGGCCCCATGAGTGACGATCTGTTGCGCAACCCGACCCATAACGGCCACCTGCTCGTGGGCGCGCTCAAGCGCCACAAGACCAAGCCGGTGCTGTTCCTCGGCGACACAACGCTGACCGGTGGTCAGATGGCCGAGCGGATCAGCCAGTACATCCAGGCGTTCGAGGCGCTGGGCGCGGGCACCGGCGTCGCCGTCGGGCTGCTGTCGCTCAACCGCCCCGAGGTGTTGCTGATCATCGGCGCCGGCCAAACCCGGGGCTACCGGCGCACCGCCCTGCATCCGCTGGGCTCGCTGGACGACCACGCCTACGTGCTGAACGACGCCGGCATCAGCTCGCTGATCATCGACCCCAACCCGATGTTCGTCGAGCGGGCGCTGGCGCTGCTGGAAAAGGTTCCGGGGCTCAAGCAGATCCTGACGATCGGCCCGGTGCCCGAGGAACTCAGCGACGTCGCGGTCGACCTGGCGGCCGAGGCGGCCAAGTACGACCCGCAGCCCCTGGTCGCCGCGGACCTGCCGCCGGATCAGGTCATCGGCCTGACCTACACCGGGGGCACCACCGGCAAGCCCAAGGGCGTGATGGGCACCGCGCAGTCGATCTCGTCGATGACCCAGATCCAGCTCTCGGAGTGGGAGTGGCCGGAGGAGCCGCGGTTCTTGATGATCACCCCGCTCTCGCACGCCGGGGCGGCGTATTTCCTGCCCACCCTGGTCAAGGGCGGCGAGATGCATGTGCTGCCCAAGTTCGACCCCGCCGAGGTGCTGAAAACCATTGAGGAGAAGCGCATTACGGCCACCTTCCTGGTGCCGTCGATGCTATATGCGCTGATGGACCACCCGGATTCGCACACCCGCGACCTGTCGTCGCTGCAGACCGTGTATTACGGCGCGTCGGCGATCAACCCGGTGCGGCTGGCCGAGGCGATTCGCCGGTTCGGTCAGATCTTCGCCCAGAATTACGGGCAGTCCGAGGCGCCGATGGCCATCACCTACCTGGCCAAGGGCGAGCACGACGAGAAGCGGCTGACATCTTGCGGGCGCCCAACGCTTTTCGCGCGGGTGGCGCTGCTGGGTGAAGACGGCAAACCGGTGCCGCAGGGCGAGCCGGGCGAAATCTGTGTCAGCGGACCGCTTTTGGCGGGCGGCTACTGGAACCTGCCCGAAGCGACGGCCGAGACCTTCAAGGACGGCTGGCTGCACACCGGCGACATGGCCCGCGAGGACGAGGACGGCTTCTACTTCATCGTCGACCGGGTCAAGGACATGATCGTCACCGGCGGCTTCAACGTATTCCCGCGCGAGGTCGAGGACGTCGTCGCCGAGCATCCGGCCGTCGCCCAGGTGTGCGTGGTCGGCGCGCCGGACGAGAAGTGGGGCGAGGCGGTCACCGCGGTGGTGGTGTTGCGCTCCGACGCGGCCCGCGACGACGCCGCGATCGAGAGGATGACCGCCGAGATCCAGGCCGCGGTCAAGGACCGCAAGGGCTCGGTGCAGTCACCCAAGCGCGTGGTGCTCGCCGACTCGCTGCCGTTGACCGGGCTGGGCAAGCCGGACAAGAAGGCCGTGCGCGCGCAGTTCTGGGAAGGTGCCGCCCGCTCGGTGGGCTAGGGCGTGATGCCGAGCGCCCGGGCAAGCGGGCGTTCGGTGCCGCCCGGCCAGCCGGGCAGTCAGCGGGAGTCAGCGAGTCACGCCCGCGACCAGCAGGTCGAGCATGCGGCCGGTCTGCTCGGGTGTACCGCTGACCAGGAAGATGCCGATGAGGCTGGACACCACGTCGTCGGCCTGCACGTCGGCGCGCAGCGTCGCGTCGGCCGC
>DASTKA010000061.1:0-8722 GCA_035716165.1 Mycobacterium sp.
CCGCCTCACCCGGTTATCCACAGCGTCCCATCGAGCAACGAAACGGCACCCCGGCGACAAACCACGGTTTGAGAGTGTCTATGCGTGGCTACTTTGATGCCAAATGTCGGCATCCGTTCGCGTCCTCCCGATGCGGCCGGCGAGCACTGCGGGAGCGAGACGAAGCGATGACCGCAACCCAACCGGTCGTACCTGAACCGCCTACGACAAACCTTCCTCGTTACTGGCCGGAACCGCTGTCGCCCGTCGGAAAGCGGATTCCCGTCGTTGCCGGCACCACGATCGCGGGCGGGCGGATTCGGCTGCTGATCTTCTACGGCGAATCGCCGCATCTCCAGTTCTGGCAAGCTGCCGACACGCTGACGGGACAGCATCTGGCGGTCACGGTGGTCGACTCCGAGAACGCTCTGCCGAGGGCGACGGTCGATGCGATCCTTGCGGACACCGTAAGTCTGCGGGGCATCCACTCGGCGGGCCTGGCGAGGGTGATTGACGTAGGCCGCGACCGTTGCGGCGGAGTCGTTGTCTGCGAGTGGACCCGTGGCGCGACGTTGAAAGAGGTAGCCAATACGGAGCCGTCACCCATCGGTGTCGCGGACGCCGTGTTAGCCCTGGCCGAGACTGCCGACGTGGCGCATGGGGCCGGGTTGGCGTTGTCAATTGACCACCCCGAGCGCATCCGGGTCAGCGCCGACCGGCGCGTCGTGCTGGCCTTTCCGGCGACGATGCCGAACACGACGCCGCGGGACGACCTTCGCGGCATCGGCGCGGTGATGTATGGGTTGCTCGTCAACCGCTGGCCGTTGCACGGCCAGGCCGCGACGAAGGGTTGGGACAGCGTCGCGATCGACGCCGAAGGCCGAATCAAAGAACCCGCGGCCCTCAACTCACGGGTTCCGTTCCTGATCTCCTCCGCCGCGGCAGGGCTGGTGCGTGACGGCGACGGTATCCGCAGTGCCAAGACGCTGTCGACGCTGCTGCGCGAGGCCAGCGACGACGCCAAGCGCTCCCCGGGGGAGGCCTCCGCCACTCGCGAACTGCTCGTGCCTGCACCGCCCGGTCGTTATGCCAGCTTCCGCAATTACGGGCCAGCGGAAAAGGCCCAACACGCTCGTCGTCAACTGCTGAAAGCTTTTCTCGGAATAGCGGCGGTCGCGGCCCTCCTGGTGCTGATGACCTTTGCCAACACCCTCAATCGCATAGTGGGGACCGTCGATAGCGACGCGACCATGAACGCGAACAAGCTGGGGCTTCAGCCGACCTCGGCGATGGGATCGCCGACGCTGATTTCGGCTCCAACGCCCGGGTCGGCACCGCCACCTGCCGCCAACCCGGGCACGGTGAAGCCGCTCAACGCCTCAGTCTTTTCGCCCGGCGGCACACCGGACAGCCCGAACTCGGCGAGGCTGGCTATCGACGGTGACCCCGCCACCGCGTGGTCGACCGACACCTACTTTCGCGGCGAACCTTTCCCCAAATTCAAGGACGGTGTCGGACTACTGCTACAGCTTCCCGGGCCGACGTCGCTGAGTGCTGTCACCATCGATCTGGACAGCACCGGCACCGTCGCGCAAATACGATCGTCGGCGAATGCAACGCCCGCAAAGCTCAGCGACACAACCGAACTCAGCCCGCCCACCCCGTTGCGACCCGGCCACAACGTCATTCCGGTGAATGTCTCCGCCGCACCGACAACGTTCCTGCTGGTCTGGATAAGCACGCTCGGCACCACTGGCGGCAAGCACCATTCCGACATTTCCGAGGTCACACTTCAGAGCGCAGCCCCGCTCAGATGATGAGCACAATGGTGGCTGACGCCACCTTGTCACGCCGGAGGCGATATCCGCGGTCAGTTGTCCACGGAGCCGCCGTCGGCACCCGGGCCGTCCGGACCCTGGCCCTCGCGCTCGAGTTTGGCGATGGCCTCGTCGATACCGCTGGTGTCGCCGCCGATGACCCGGTCGATGAAGCCCGCCGGCTCGTCCAGGTCGTCGGCGTCGGGCAGCAGGTCGGGGTGTTGCCAGATGCCGTCGCGGGCGTCGATCCCGGCGGCCTCGGTCAGGCGCTCCCAGAAGGCGGCGGCCTCACGCATCTTGCGGGGCCGCAGCTCGAGCCCGACCAGCGTCGCGAAGGTCTGCTCGGCCGGGCCGCTGCTGGCCCGGCGGCGGCGCATCGTCTCGCCCAGCGCGGCCGCACCGGGAATCCGGTCGCCCAGCGCGCCGGCCACCACCACCTGCACCCAGCCCTCGATCAGGGCGAGCAGTGTTTCCAGTCGTTCCAGCGCCTGCGTCTGGGCCGGCGTCGCCTTGGGCTCGAAAACGCCTTGCCCGAGCAGGTTTTCGATGGCCGCCGGATCCGACAGTGACGCCGGGTTGAAGTCGCGCGCCAATTCTTCGATCCCGGACATGTCGATCTCCATGCCCATCGCGTACGCCTCGACGGCACCCAGCAGTTGGCTCGACAGCCACGGCACATGACTGAACAGCCGGTGATGGGCGGCCTCACGCGCGGCCAGGAACGTCAGGACCTCGCTGCGCGGCCGCTCGAGTCCGGTGGCGAAAGATTCGACGGCATCCGGCATCACCGCCGCAATCCCCTTGGGCCCCAACGGGAGACCGATGTCGGTCGACGTCAGCACCTCGCGGGACAGCCGGCTCAGCGCCTGCCCGAGCTGCGAGCCGAATGCCATGCCGCCCATTTGCGACATCATCTGCAGCAGCGGGCCGGCCATGCTTTTGGCTTCCTCGGGTAACGAGGCCGCCCATACCGTCGAAATCTGTTGGGCCATCGGATCACACAGCCGCTTCCAGGTCTCCAGCGTGTTGTCGACCCAGTCGCCGGGAGTCCAGCCCGCCGCCTTGGTGGTGCCCGCGGGCAGCGCCGTGGCCCCGTCCAGCCAGGTTTCGGCGAGACGCACCGCGTCGGCGATGGCCGTTTTGGTGGTGTCCGGCACCGGGGGCACAAACCCGATCGAATTCGTCGCGACCCGCCGCGCCAATTCGTAATTGACCGGTCCCGAGGCCGTTCCGCCGGGCCCGACAGTGCCCGCGCTGCTGAACATCTGACCGAGTTGGGTGAAGATCTGACCCAAATCACCCATGCCGAATTCACCGCCCACGCCGAAGGCGGCGAACGGGTCGGACGGGTTCGAGCCCGACTCGGGATCTTTCTTCCCGTGTTTGTCCGGGTCGTCTCCGGAGGAGAAGCCGAAAGGCAGGTCAGCCATACCCCCAACGGTACTCACCACTAGGTCAGGCGGCGCGACCTCGGGTCAGCTTGTAGCTGAACCGGTAACCGAACGTTGCAGCTGAACACCGCGCCGCGGCCGCCGTCTAGTGTGATCGGCGTGAACAGGCGGATCCTGACCCTGGTGGTCGCGCTGGTGCCGATCCTGGCGTTCGGCGTGCTGCTGGCGGTGGTGACGGTGCCGTTCGTGTCGCTGGGGCCCGGGCCCACCTTCGACACGCTCGGCGAGGTCGACGGCAAGCAGGTGGTGGCGATCGAGGGCACCCAGACGCACCCGACAACCGGCCACCTCAACATGACGACGGTGTCTCAGCGCGACGACTTGACGCTGGGCGAGGCGCTGACGCTGTGGCTTTCGGACCAGGAACAGCTGGTGCCGCGCGACCTCATCTATCCGCCCGGAAAGTCGCGCGAGGACGTCGACAAGGTCAACAACGCCGACTTCAAGCAGTCCGAGGACAGCGCCGCCTTTGCGGCCCTGGGCTACCTGAAGTACCCCCCGGCCGTCACGGTGGCCAAGGTCCCGGAGCCGGGTCCCTCGGCCGGCAAGCTCAAGACCGGTGACGCCATCGACGCGGTCAACGGCGTGCCGGTGGCCACCGTCGACGAGTTCACCGGATTGCTGAAGAACACCAAGCCCGGCCAGGTCCTGACGATCGACTACCGCCGCAAGAACGAGCCGGCCGGTGTGGCGCAGATCACCCTGGGCGCCAACAAGGACCGCGACTACGGCTTTCTGGGTGTCGCGGTGCTCGACGCGCCCTGGGCGCCGTTCACCGTGGACTTCAATCTCGCCAACGTGGGCGGGCCGTCGGCCGGACTGATGTTCAGCCTCGCGGTCGTCGACAAGCTGACCACCGGGGACCTGGCCAAGTCGAACTTCATCGCGGGCACCGGGACCATTTCCTCCGACGGCAAGGTGGGCCAGATCGGTGGCATCGCCCACAAGATGGTCGCCGCGCACGCGGCCGGGGCGACGGTCTTTCTGGTGCCGGCCAAGAACTGTTACGAGGCCAACTCGGACAATCCGTCCGGCCTGCGGCTGGTCAAGGTCGAGACGCTCGGCCAGGCAGTGGATGCGCTGCACACGATCGGCTCGGGTGGGCAGCCGCCAAGCTGCTAGCGAAGTTCGGCGATCGCGGGTTGCGCCATGCGTAGAGTTGTCACCGTCTAGCAATCGATCAGGGAGCGTAGCCAGTGGGGATGCGGCCCACCGCACGGATGCCGAAGTTGACTCGGCGTAGCCGGATTCTGATCCTGATCGCACTGGGTGTGATCGCTCTGCTGCTCGCGGGTCCGCGGCTGATCGACGCGTACGTCGACTGGCTGTGGTTCGGCGAGCTCGGGTATCGCTCGGTGTTCTCCACCGTGCTGGTCACCCGGTTCGTGGTCTTTTTGGTCGCCGGTCTGCTGGTGGGCGGCATCGTCTTCGCCGGGCTCGCGGTGGCCTACCGCACGCGCCCGGTGTTCGTGCCGAGCAACGACAACGACCCGGTGGCACGTTACCGCGCCCTGGTGCTGTCGCGGTTGCGCCTGGTGGGCGCCGGAATTCCGGTGGCGGTCGGCCTCCTGGCCGGCATCGTCGCCCAAAGCTATTGGGTGCGAATCCAACTGTTCTTGCACGGCGGCGATTTCGGCATCAAGGACCCGCAGTTCGGCAAGGACCTCGGTTTCTATGCGTTCGAGCTGCCTTTCTACCGGTTGCTGCTCAGCTACCTGTTCGTGGCGGCCTTCCTGGCCTTCGTGGCCAACCTGTTGGCCCACTACATCTTTGGCGGCATCCGGCTGTCCGGCCGCACGGGTGCGCTGAGCCGGTCGGCGCGCATCCAGTTGGTCACCCTGGTAGGGATACTGGTGGTCCTCAAGGCCATCGCCTACTGGCTGGACCGCTATGAGTTGTTGTCCCATACCCGCGGGGGCAAGCCCTTCACCGGCGCCGGCTACACAGACATCAATGCGGTGCTGCCGGCCAAGCTCATCCTGATGGCCATCGCCCTCATCTGCGCGGCCGCCGTGTTCTCCGCGATCGTGCTCAAAGACTTGAGGATTCCCGCGATCGGCTTGGTCCTGTTGCTGCTGTCGTCCTTGATCGTGGGGGCGGGCTGGCCGCTGATCGTCGAGCAGATCAGCGTCAAACCCAATGCCGCGCAAAAAGAAAGCGAATACATCAGCCGCAGCATCGCCGCGACGCGGCAGGCCTACGGGCTGACCTCGGACCAGGTCACCTATCGCAACTACACCGGCGACGCGCAGGCGGCCGCGCAGCAGGTCGCCGATGACCGGGCCACCACCTCGAACATCCGGCTGCTCGATCCGACGATCGTCAGCCCGGCTTTCACCCAGTTTCAGCAGGGCAAGAACTTCTATTACTTCCCCGACCAGCTCTCCATCGATCGGTACCACGACCGCAGCGGGGCGTTGCGTGACTATGTCGTGGCGGCCCGCGAACTCAACCCCGACCGGGTGATCGAGAACCAGCGAGACTGGATCAACCGGCACAGCGTCTACACCCACGGCAACGGCTTCATCGCCTCGCCGGCGAACACGGTCCGCGGCGTCGCCAACGACCCCAACCAAAACGGCGGCTACCCCGAGTTCCTGGTCAACGTCGTCGGCGCGAACGGCGGCGTGGTGTCCGACGGTCCGGCGCAACTCGACCAGCCGCGCGTCTACTTCGGACCGGTCATCTCCAACACGTCGGCCGACTACGCGATCGTCGGGCGCAACGGCAACGACCGCGAATACGACTACGAGACCAACAACGAGACCAAGAACTACACCTACACCGGGCTCGGCGGTGTTCCGCTCGGCGACTGGCTGTCGCGCAGCGTGTTCGCCGCGAAATTCGCCGAGCGAAACTTTTTGTTCTCCAACGTGATCGGTTCGAACAGCAAGATTTTGTTCAACCGTGACCCGGCGCGACGGGTGGAGGCGGTGGCGCCGTGGCTGACCACCGACAGCGCGGTCTACCCGGCGATCGTCAACAAGCGACTGGTGTGGATCATCGACGGCTACACCACGCTGGACAACTACCCGTATTCCGAACTGACGTCGCTGGAGTCGGCGACCGCGGACTCCAATGAGGTGGCGTTCAACAGGCTGGCCCCCGACAAGCGGGTGTCCTACATCCGCAACTCGGTGAAGGCGACCGTGGACGCCTACGACGGCACCGTCACGCTGTACCAGCAAGACGAACAGGACCCGGTGCTCAAGGCCTGGATGCGGGTCTTCCCGGGCACGGTCAAACCCAAAGCCGACATCAGCCCCGAGCTGGCCGAACACCTGCGCTACCCCGAGGACCTGTTCAAGGTGCAGCGGATGCTGCTCGCGAAGTACCACGTCAACGATCCGGTGACGTTCTTCTCCACCTCGGATTTCTGGGACGTGCCGCTGGATCCGAACCCGACGGCCAGCAGCTACCAGCCGCCGTACTACATCGTCGCGAAAAACATTGCGAAGAACGACAATACGGCGTCGTATCAGCTGACCAGCGCGATGAACAGATTCAAGCGCGACTATCTGGCCGCCTACATCAGCGCCAGCTCCGACCCCGCGACGTACGGCAGGATCACCGTGCTGACCATCCCGGGTCAGGTCAACGGGCCGAAGCTGGCCAACAACGCGATCACCACCGATCCGGCGGTGTCCCAGGACCTCGGCGTGATCGGCCGCGACAACCAGAACCGGATCCGGTGGGGCAACCTGCTCACCCTGCCGGTGGGGCAGGGCGGTCTGCTCTACGTCGAACCCGTGTATGCCTCTCCGGGGGCCAGCGACGCCGCGTCGTCCTACCCCAGGCTGATCCGGGTGGCGATGATGTACAACGACAAGATCGGGTACGGGCCCACCGTGCGGGACGCCCTGACGGGGCTGTTCGGCCCGGGCGCGGGTGCGGCCGCGACGGGCATCCAGCCCACCGAATCCGGGACACCCGCCGCGAGTCCGCCGGCCAGCGTGCCGGCGCCGGTCGCGGCGCCCGGATCGGCGCCGCCGGTCGCCGCGCCCCCGGCACCCGATGGGTCGTTGACGCTGTCGCCCGCTAAATCCGCTGCGCTGCAAGAGATTCAGGCGGCGATCGGCGAGGCCAAGGACGCGCAGAAGAAGGGCGATTTCGCCGGCTACGGCGCGGCGCTACAGCGGCTGGACGACGCGATCACCAAGTACAACAACGCCAAATAGGCTTTACGCGTAAGCCGTTCGGAACCTGTCCCGGTATGCTTTCGGGCTGATGCCCAGGTGATTGACGAATACCCGTCGCAGCGTTTCGATGCTGCCAAAGCCGGCCATCCCGGCGGTCTCGGTGACCGACCGGCCGGATTCCAGTGCGTTGCGGGCGAAATCGATCCGAACCAGTTCGACGTAGCGCGCCGGGCTCATCCCGAGCTCGGATTGGAAGAGCCGGGTCAACTGACGTGTGCTCAGGGACGCCAGTGCCGCAAGCTTTTTCACGCTGTAGTCGGCGCTGGGATCGGCCGCGATCGCATCGGTGACCGGGCGCAGCGGCGACTGTGGCGGGGGATCGGCCTCGAGTAACACCGAGAACTGCGACTGGCCGCCCGCGCGTTTCAGGTAGACGACAAGCCAGCGGGCCACGTCGCGGACCAGTTCAGTCCCGTGATCCATTTCGACCAGCGCCAGCGCCAGATCGATGCCCGACGAGATCCCGGCCGAGGTGAAGATGTCGCCGTCGCGGACGAAGATCGCGTCCGGCTCGACGATGATGTCCGGGAAAGCCCGGGCCAGCAGCCGGGTGTCGTGCCAGTGCGTGGTGGCCCGCCGGCCGCGCAGCACCCCGGCCTGCGCAAGGATGAACGACCCCGTGCAGATGGACGCCAGTCGCCGGGTTCGCGCCGACACCGCTCGGATGGCCTCGACCAGGGCGGGGTCGATGGCTCGCGCGGGAAGGTGGTCGCTGCCGGCGACCAGCACGGTATCGGCGGACTCAATGGCCGCAATGCTGTCGGTGACGCCAAGTCGGGCCCCGATCGAGCTGGTCACGTCCGACCCGTCCACCGATGCGATCTTGACCTGGTAGTGGGCGCCGAACCGGTTGGCCTCGACGAAGACCTCACCCGCCCCCGCGACATCCAACAGCGTCACCCCGTCGAAGACGACGATCACGACCACGCGCGTGCGCGCTTTGGCTTCGGCCACGCAAGCCATTGTGTCGCGTTCTGTGGAGAGGACGGCCCGAACGGCCAGGGTCGCAGCGTCCGTGCCGCCGCACACTCATAGCAACGCCCAACCGAAGGAGATGCGAATTATGACCACCAGCTCAATCGACACCGTCGCCGGCATCCGCGTACCCGACACCGCGCTGGCCCGCGAGGTCACCGAGTTCATCCGTGATACCGAGGACGAGTTGCTCTTCAACCATTCCCGACGGGTGTTCTTCTTCGGTGCACTGCAGGGCATGCGCCGCGGACTGCAACCGGATGTCGAGCTGCTCTACGCCGCGGCGATGTTTCACGACCTC
>DASTKA010000062.1:0-4382 GCA_035716165.1 Mycobacterium sp.
CGCCGCGAGGCAAACCCAGCACCACCACGTCGGTGCCGCGCAGATGCTGCAGCCGTTGACCCAGCTGCTTGCCCGCGTCGGCACGATCGACGAACACCCCGCTACCTCCGTCCACCGGTGTTGATTATCCGCGTTCTGGAATGGTTGTGCTGGGCGCACGATCAGTGTTGGTCAGGGATGCGGTACGACGGTGAAGGTGGCGGCTAGCTGTTGGGTTCCGCAGGCCGCAGAAACCGGGTACGCGCCGGGAGCGGCGTCCGGGCGTATCGTGGCAGTTCCGAGCAGATGCCACGGTTGGTGGCCGTTGGGGTCCGGTTGCAATGCACCGACCTCGAGCACCGGCGAGTGCACCGCGCCAAGGTCGTCCAGGCACGCCACGTCGAGCTTGACCGTCGCGCCCCGTAAACCCTCCTGGGGCGACAACCGCAACCAGCTCACCCCCGGAGCCGGCACTGGCGTCGTCGTCGCTTCCGCAGGCGCGGTGCTCCGCCCCGGCGACGGCCTGCCGTCAACCGGCTCGGGAGTTCCCGCGCAAGCCACCGCCAGCACCCCCATCCCCACGCTCACGACAACCCTCCGCACCCTCATGCTCACCCCAACCTTCCCGGCCGACGACCGCAGTCTGGATGCAGACTGCGGTCTGGAAGCCAGGGAAAACAGCAGCCTGCATCCAGACTGCGGAAGAAGGGGACGCTACCGGAGCAGGTTGGCAACGGGGCGCAGGCGCGGGGAGCCTTCTTCTTCGTGGTAGTCGGCTGGGGTGGTTTCGTCGGTGCCGTTGAAGATACGTAGTCGGCGCGACAGGACTGTCGCCGCCACCGCCACCACGAGATTGCCGATGAGCGCGACGAACCCCACGTAGATCTGCATCGGCGAACCGGTGAATGGATGCCAACCCAGCAGAGACAGCTTGTTCAGCGCGAGTGCCGATCCACCGAAATGCTGCCTTCCACTCGCCGGATTGGGGATGCCATAAAGCATCACCAGACCCCATCCCATACCGGCCACCCAACCCGCGACCAATCCCCAGACGTGGAACCAGCGGGTGTAAAGTGCGATCGCCACCATCGGCAACGTCTGCAGGATGATCACGCCGCCGATCAGTTGGAGGTCGATCGCGTACTGGGGGTCGACGAACACGATGAATGCGACCGCCCCGAACTTCACCACCAGTGAGGCGATCTTGGCCTGCTTGCATTCCTGCTCGGTGGTGGCGTCGCGACGCAGGTAGGCCTTGTAGATGTTGCGGGTCCACAGGTTCGCCGCCGCGATCGACATGATCGCAGCGGGCACCAGGGCGCCGATTCCGATAGCCGCGAAGGCGATCCCAGCGAACCAGGAAGAGAACTGCCCCTCGAAGAGCATCGGGATCACCGTGTTCGAATCCGGCCTACCGGTGGCCGCATTGACGATCGGTTTCGTGTGCGCCGCGATCGCTGCGTAACCGAGCAGCGCCAGCAACCCCAGCAGCAACGAATAAGCGGGTAACGCCATCATGTTGCGCTTGATCACGTTACGGCTACGCGACGCCAGGGCGCCGGTCATCGCGTGCGGGTAGAGGAACAGTGCCAGCGCCGAGCCCAGCGCCAAGGTGACGTATTGCAGTTGGTTGTTGGTGCCCAGCAGGATGCCATCGCTAGCCGTTTTCGTAGCGGTGAACTTCGCGTCTGCGGCGTCGAAGATCGAGCCCCAACCGCCGAGTTTGGCCGGCAGGATGACAATGGCTGCGATGATCACCAGGTAAATCAGCGTGTCCTTGACGAACGCGATCAGCGCGGGGGCCCGCAGGCCGGACTGGTAGGTGTACAGCGCCAGGATCACGAACGCGACGAACAGCGGCAGATGCCCGGCCAGCCCGGACCCGTTGAGACCCATCGTGCGCAGCACCGCTTCCAGCCCCGCTAATTGCAGGGCGATATACGGCATCGTGGCGACGATTCCGGTGATCGCCACCAGCAGCGCCAACGTATCCGAGCCGTACCGGCCGGCAACGAAGTCCGCAGGAGTGACATAACCGTGTACCCGCGAGACTGACCACAACCGGACCAGTGGCAGCAACACCAGCGGGTAGACGAGCACGGTGTAGGGCAGCGCGAAGAACCCCATCGCCCCGGCGCCGAACATCAGCGCCGGCACCGCGACGAACGTATACGCGGTGTAGAGATCGCCACCGATGAGGAACCAGGTGATCCACGCCCCGAACTTGCGACCGCCGAGGCCCCACTCGTCGAGGTGATTCAGCGCTCCCACCGACTTCCACCGGGCGGCGTAGAAGCCGAGCACGGTGACGAGGGCGAACAGCAGTGCGAAGACGACCAGCTCAACCCAGCGGATGGTCATCGCCGGTCCCCCGTCTTCAAGTACACCACCGCGACACAGGCCACGCCGACTGGGATGAACAAGAACTGCACCCAGTAGAACAGCGGGAAGCCGAACATCCGAGGCTCATCGAAGTTGAACACCGGGGTCACCAGCACCAACAGCGGCACCAGCAGCAACAAGCGCGACATCCCGACATTATGCGCTGAGCCCGCTGAATGCGGGTCGGGTCAGGCGGACAGACGCGCCTTGAGGGCGTGCAGTTCGTCGTGCATGGTGCTGGGGAGGGCGTCGCCGATCTTGGCGAACCATTGGTCGATGAGGGGCAGTTCGGCGCGCCATTCATCCGCATCTACCGCGAGCGCCGCGTGGACGTCCTCGATGGGGGTTTCCAGGCCGGACAGGTCGAGCTGGTCGGGGGTGGGCACCCGGCCGATCGCGGTGTCGACCGCCGCGGACCGGCCATCGATCCGCTCGAGGATCCACTTGAGCACCCGGCTGTTCTCCCCAAAACCGGGCCACAGGTAGCGACCGTCGGCATCGCGGCGGAACCAGTTGACGTAGAAGATCTTCGGCAGCTTGCCGGCGTCGGCACCCTTGCCGACGTCGATCCAGTGCTGGAGGTAATCCCCGGCGTGGTAGCCGATGAACGGCAACATGGCCATCGGGTCGCGGCGCACCTGGCCGACCGTGCCGGCCGCCGCCGCGGTTTTCTCGCTGGACAGCGTGGCGCCCAGAAACACCCCGTGCTGCCAGTCAAAGGCCTCGTTGACCAGCGGAATGGTGCTGGCGCGGCGGCCGCCGAACAGAATCGCCGAGATCGGCACGCCGGCCGGGTCGTCCCACTCGTCGGCGAGCACCGGGCACTGCGCCATCGGCGTGCAGTACCGGGAGTTCGGGTGCGCGGCGCGCTGCCCGTCAGCGCCCTTATCAGGTGTCCAATCCTCTAGCCGCCATGAGGTGAGGTGCTCGGGTTGGTCGTCCATGCCCTCCCACCAGACGTCTCCGCCGTCGGTGCGCGCCACGTTGGTGAAGATCGAATTACCCAGGCACAGCGTGCGCATGGCGTTGGGATTGGTCCGCCAGCTGGTGCCGGGGGCCACCCCGAAGAACCCGGCTTCGGGGTTCACCGCATACAGCCGCCCGTCGGCGCCGAACCGCATCCACGCGATGTCGTCACCGAGGGTCTCGGCTTTCCAGCCGGGAATGGTGGGTGCGAGCATCGCCAGGTTGGTCTTGCCGCAGGCCGACGGGAACGCCGCCGCCACGTAATGAACCCGGCCCTGCGGGCTGGTCAGCTTGAGGATCAGCATGTGCTCGGCGAGCCACCCCTCGTCGCGGGCCATCACCGAGGCGATCCGTAGCGCGTAGCACTTCTTGCCCAGCAGCGCGTTGCCCCCGTAGCCGGAGCCGTAGCTCCAGATCATCCGTTCCTCGGGGAAGTGGCTGATGTATTTGGTCTCATTGCACGGCCACGGCACGTCAGGCTGGCCGGGTTCCAGCGGGTAGCCCACCGAGTGCAGGCACGGCACGAACTTCGCCTCGCTGCCGTCGGGTCGGACGAACTTGCGCAGCGCCGCGGCGCCCATCCGGGTCATGATCCGCATCGAGCACACCACGTAGGCCGAGTCGGTGATCTCCACGCCGAGCTTAGGCTCGTGATGTTTACCGTGGGGGTCGTCCAGCGGGCCCATGCAGAAGGGCACCACATACATCGTCCGGCCGCGCATGCAGCCCCGGTACAGCCCCGTCATGATCTCTTTCATCTCGTCGGGGTGCATCCAGTTGTTGGTCGGACCGCAGTCGCGTTCCGCGCGCGAGCAGATGAAGGTGCGCTCTTCAACCCGGGCCACGTCGGACGGGTCGGAGACCGCCCAGAACGAGTTGGGTTTGTTGGGCAGCCGGGTGAACGTGCCGGCGCGGACCAGCTGCGCGGTGAGCCGTCGCCACTCCGGCTCGGATCCGTCGCACCACTCGATGCGGTCGGGCTGGGTGAGCTCCGCGGTCTCGCGAACCCAGTTGCATAACTGCGCGTGGCTGATGGGAGCGTAATCGAGGCCTGG